>JAMORM010000023.1 GCA_027063585.1 Sulfurimonas sp.
ACGTTTTTCTATGCTTTTAAATTTATGGCTGTATGCCTTTTTTAGTTTTGTCTGCAGCGTTTGATTTTTATCCATTTTATGCTCCTAAAGTACCATTTTAATATCTTGATGTTTTTTGAGTGCATCATAGATAAACTTTCTATCATCTTCATTATGAACTAAAAGATCTAAATTCATACTTACATATTTACCTGTCTTGGAACTATTAGAGTCTGTAAGCTTGTAGCCCCGGCTAGTCTCTCTGGCTTCGCTATTCACCTTCTGTAGTCTCTCGTTAACTACATCTTTCACGGCATTTTGTAATGCCTCTTTTTCGCTTGCTATAACTTTGTAACACCAGTTGCAAGGGTATTCAAGCTCGAGTTGCTTTCCTTCAAGTCTATCGTTTAAAGTCTCCACTTTTGCCTCCTGATTTAGCTTCTAGTTGGACATTGCGTATAATCATGCCTTTATCAATCGCTTTGACCATATCATAAATAGTTAAAAGACCAACACTCACTCCTGTAAGTGCTTCCATCTCAACGCCTGTCTGTCCGGTAAGCTTTGCTGTAACTGTTAACTTAAATCCCGGAAGTTCCGGTAGTTCTTCCACATCACAGTTGATGCCGCTGAGGTTTAAAGGATGGCACATTGGAATCAAATCGCTTGTCTTTTTTGTTCCCATGATGGCTGCAATAACAGCGGTTTGCAAAACCGGTCCTTTTTTGGTTTTTTCGCTTACTATAGTGTCATATGCATCTTGACTCATCTCAATTATACCGCTTGCTACAGCTACTCTTGTTGTATTGTTTTTATCGCTTACATCAACCATTTTTGGTCTTTGGTTTTCATCAAGGTGTGTTAAATTCATTGGTAAATTTCTCTTTTTATTAAATTATTTTGCACTATTATAGCAAAGTGCTGTTAATAATGAGTGAGAGTTTGAAGAGCTTTTTTATAATCCTTTGGATGATTCATATTTAAAAATGGTTTTGTATCGGGAAAATAGACATAGGTTGTTTTGGAATTTTTTAAAAGATAGCCCAGTTTATGATTGTTTTCATTAAGCATTCGTAAAAAATTAGGTTGCAGATTTTTGCTGTATATGCCGCATAAAGGCTGTATGCCTTCATCTGTTTTGGCAATAACCGTATCAGCAACACTCTTGTCAGCAAGTATAATTTTTTCTATCTCATTTTTTGATACAAAAGGAGTATCGACACTGAGGGCAAATATTTTTTTTGTATCAAGAGCATTAAAAGCAGTAATAAACCCAAGGGTTGGCGCGAAGACAGAGAAGCTGTTATCATCTTCTATAAAATTTGCTTTAAATGAAAACTTTGATTTGTTTTTGCAGGAGATATAAACATTAGAGAAAATTTTACAAAGTCTTGTATATTGGTATTCTGCCAATGTTTCAAAACCGGCAAAAGGAAGAAGTGCTTTGTCTTCTCCCATTCTGCTGCTTTTACCGCCTGCAAAGATTACACAAGGAATATTAAACATTATCTTGGATCTGTTATGTAGCCTGTAATTGCAGATGCGGCAGCCACTGCTGAGTTTGCCAAATAGACTTTAGAAGAACGGCTTCCCATGCGACCGACAAAGTTTCTGTTTGTCGTACTTATTGCCACTTCGTTATCACCTAAGATTCCCATATATCCACCAAGACAGGCTCCACATGTAGGGTTTGATACAACACCGCCGGCATCTACAATAATGTCAATATATCCTAAGTGGTTTGCTTCTCGAAGAATCTTTTGTGTTCCCGGTGTCACGATTAAACGAACGTCAGGATGTACTTTTTTTCCCTTGAGTATTTCAGAAGCGACTTTCAAGTCTGCCAAACGACCGTTTGTACAACTTCCGATGAACGCCTGATCTACTTTTATTTTATCTT
>JAMORM010000024.1 GCA_027063585.1 Sulfurimonas sp.
AGGTGCTATATTCCAAACAATATCAAAAACAGTATCGACACCCTGTAAATACATAGCCAGACGCTCCGTTCCGTAAGTAATCTCAACCGCTACAGGGTCACATTCAATACCGCCGACCTGTTGAAAATAAGTAAACTGAGTTACTTCCATGCCGTTGAGCCAAACTTCCCAGCCAAGACCCCATGCACCAAGCGTCGGGGATTCCCAGTTGTCTTCTATAAAACGGATATCGTGTTTTGAGACATCCAGCCCTAAATATTCCAACGACTGCAGATAAAGTTCTTGAATATTATCAGGTGAGGGTTTTATAAGTGCCTGAAACTGGTAATAAGAGCCGAGTCTGTTAGGATTTTCTCCATATCTTCCATCTGTAGGACGTCGAGAAGGTGCAACATAAGCTGTCGCCCAAGGCGTAGAATCAAGTGAGCGCAAAAATGTAGCAGGATGAAAAGTCCCCGCTCCGGCAGGAATATCATAAGGCTGCACAATATTACACCCCTGCTTCATCCAAAATTCTTGTAATTTGAGTAACATTTCGCTAAAAGTAATCATGTATTGCCTTCATTTTATTTTTGGTATTATAGCCAAAGAGACTTTTTTAGTATTTAAAAACGATCCCAAATTTAATGTATTCATTGTATGCCTTACTTTGCGGTTCTAAATATCCGCTACCGCTATCATCATAAACAACATTGGATTCTCTAATTTTTTGATACTGATATATATACGCGCCGTACAAAGAAAACTTTTGATTGATTGTATATTCTATCGGCAGGCTGAATTCCATGATATTCGCCGCACCCAACTTAAATTCCTCATTAAAACCGCTAGCACTCATTCTCGGTCTTACCCCGTATTGATACTCAAACTCAGGAGTAATTTTCAAGTCTTTATAATCATAAGAAAAAGCGACACTCGGACGAAGTGAATACCATTTATAATCTTCAATCTGTTGCGCAGAAAGTTCTCTTCTCCAAAATCTATAACCGAGTCCTAAAGATACAATAACTTTATAATTAGCTGCTTGTTGATATACATGCGCAAAATCCAGATCAAAATCATAAATTTTATTTGATGTCGTACTTACTAAACTGCCATAACCAAGATTTGAACCAATATAAGAGCCTTTATATTTTGTATCACCGCCAAGTGCCATGACAGTAAACGTAATATCATTATAATCAGACGAACTATCCTCTTGCATCTTATATTTATACTTAAATTCGGCACCGATCAAATCTGCATAGCCCGAGGATTCACTGTCTAAAAGAACCCCATCTTTATACTCTTTATAATCCATACTTATTCCGACAAAATTCACTGAATAATCTACACTTACCTTTGCAAAAAGCAATGAACTGGCAAATAATACACTTATTACTATTTTTTTTAACATTTTATTTCCCTATATAAGTTTACAAATAATATCACCGACTTCTTTTCCCAAAGAGTTTGCAACAACATTACATTTGACTTTAAGTAAAAAACAAATATTTTTTCTGTGGCTTGGGCTGAGGCATTCATAATTTCCCATACCCTTGCTTATTACTAAATCTGCTTCATCAAAAAGTTTTTGCGCCTCTTTTGTAGCACGGTTGTATACAAATCCGGGCGTATTCACTCCGCTATCAACAAGGGTACAAAGTTTGTCAAAACCTGCCTCTTTTGCCTCTTTACATGTAACATCGTTTATGATTGGTGTGCCGCGTACCATATAGTTACATGTAAGCTTAGGATAGAGTTCTTGCAAGGTTTGTACAAACAAATAGTCAAAAATATGTTCTCCGACATTATCGCCCAGAATAACAACACTTTTTGCAGATTCCAACTCTGTTTGAAATTTTTCAAAATCATTATGTGAAAATTCTGTATGAAATATTTTATCTAGTTCTTCTCTCAAATCAAACTCTACCTGCGCCGCCAAATCTATAACATTTCCGGCAACGGCAATCTTTGTAGCTGTCAGCAGTTTATCGTTACATGTAAAGAGTTTTTCTTGTAAATACGGGACAAAGGAACGTGCTTTTTGTGTAGAGAGTTCTTTTACCTCAGCATACAAATCTTGCTTTTGTGCAATCTCAGCCATTTTTTCATATACATCTGCCGCAATTTCAGGAGGAGTTTTTAAAAAAGAAAAATCTTTACTCATATCTTCTACCGTAGATACAAGTCTATTTTTTAAAGCTTCGTTTGCACCGATGGCATCAGCTACTTTTACACTTTGATTAATTATACAACCGACACATTCATTTGCTATCGTCATGACTTGTCGGTATGTTCATCTATAGCTTTGTTCCACATCAGCTTATATTTACGGCGCATAAATTCAACTTCCTGCTGCGAGAGCTTCAGTTGTTCTTGAAGTGTATGGATTGTTTTTCTGTCTTCATCATAAAGTTCTTGCAAAGATGCAAGTGCTTCACGTAAAAATTCATTTTCCACACGCACAGCTTCTAATGTTTCATCTTTTGCATCTAAAACTTTCTCATGCAAATTGATGATAGTCCCGATTGTTTTTTCTACAAACTCAGGCTGTACAAGCATCTCTTGCGTATTTTTTTGAGAGAGTTCTTGAAGTTTTGCAGGAACGACTGCTTCAGTCGCACCCTTTGAAGGGTCTATATAACGAATACCGTCTTCAATTTTTACACTGAGTTTCCCTCTTTGAATTAAATCTTCAATAGAGGAAATATCTAATCCGGTCAATTCACTGTATTCGTCATCACTCATCCACTTCATTGCAAAACCTCCCTTTTACTTACTATTTTATAATAGTCTCTATCTCTAAAGAATCCATTTCAACTTTTTTTGCTTTTGCGATACGGTCTTCTTTTAGTTTTATGCTTAGTTCTTCATTATCAAGCGCTAATATTTGCATTGCAAGATAGGCAGAATTAATAGCCCCTGCTTTGCCTATGGCAACGGTTGCAACAGGCATACCCGCAGGCATTTGAACAGTTGAGAGCAGTGCATCTATACCGCTCAAAGCTGAAGCCGACATCGGGACACCGATAATAGGCTTAATAGTTTTAGAGCTTAAAACACCTGCCAAATGCGCAGCCATTCCCGCAGCAGCGATGAAGACCTGTGCCCCTTTTTTTTCTGCTTCTTCTATATAATCTTTTGTTCGTTCAGGAGAGCGATGCGCAGATGATATCACCATCTCATAACTAACACCGAATGATTCCAATGTGTCAGAGCATGACTTCATTACCTCATAATCACTTTTAGAACCTATTACTATTGATACAAACTTCATTTTATTTTACCCTTGTGTTTTAATTTTGAAATTATACATTATTTTTTAGGAGCTGTGTTCATATCTGCACTTGCAGGTATTCTAAAAAATGTATAAGATGGAAACTTTGTCGGTAATTCTATGGGATTAGTATTTCCACTATGTACCTCATCCCAGATTTTTCCGTTTTGTGCTTTGAGTTGCTTAAGTTTCATAAAAAACTTGCCCTCTTTCTCATACGTCAATCCTATTTCATTATCGACAATTGCCACTTCACTTCCCAAAGGAAAAACAACTTCCATTTCATCACCCGGCAGAGTTTTATATTTACATAAAAAGTGTGTTCCCTCTGCATTAACCACACCGCTTACCTGATGGGTACCAAGTTGCATCGTAAAGTCCAGGCTTTGTGTATCATGTTTCTCAAACGGTCGTGAAATCAAATAGGCATCCGTATAACCGCGATTTTGTAAAGAGTGCAATTCATACTGATAACGTTCACTATCAAGTTTATCTTCATAGTAATCATCTATGGCCATTCTATACGCTTTTGCCGTTGTAGCTGCATAATATGCTGTTTTTGTGCGTCCTTCTATTTTTATAGAGTCTACTGCGCCACTGTCTAAAATCTCTTTTATATGTGAAGCCAGATTTAAATCTTTTGAATTCATAATGTACGTGCCGACACCCGCATCTTCTTCAAGTCGAAAAAGCGTTCCCGTCTCAGGATTTGCAGCATACATTTCATAAGGGAACCTACAGTCATTTGCACAGCTTCCACGGTTTGGGACACGTCCGCTTTGCAGTGTTGAAATCAAGCAGCGTCCACTGTACGCAAAACACATAGAACCGTGCACGAATACTTCAAGTTCCAAATCAGGCAGAGCCGCTTTAATCTCTTTTAGATCACGTAAAGAAATTTCACGCGCCGTAATAATACGCGTCGCTCCCATGTCATAGTAAATCTGTGCATCCAACACATTCATAACATTTGCCTGTGTTGAAAGATGCAAGGGCATATCAGGTACTAAATCATGACAAAGTTTCAATACACCCGGCGTCGCTACGATGAAAGCATCGGGTTTGAGTTCACCCATTTTTAGTATATGTTTTTTTAAAAGATTCAGTTGCGAATTAAAAGGAAAGCCGTTAATGGTTGCATAAACTTTTTTACCTCGCTCATGAGCATATTTGATACCCTCTTCAAATTCTTCAAAACTAAACTCTTTACCAGAACGAATTCGCAAAGAGAAGTGGCTCACACCGCCATATACGGCATCTGCACCGAAATCAAGTGCAATTTTTAATTTTTCCAAGGTTCCCGCAGGAGAAAGAAGTTCTACTTTTTTACTGTTCATTATTGTCCAAACTGTTCTAACAACGCTTCTATATCATCAGTAGAAGCCAATTCATTATGAGTATCACCTGCAATATGCGTTGCCGATGCAACACGTTTTTCATCATCAATCTTACCTTCAAAAAGAGTATTCATATACTTTGAAAGTGCCCGCATAACATTGATAACACGCTCAATTTTTTGTCTGTGAATATCTTGATACTGCATAATATCCATTACGCTCATAATAGAGTCACCACTATTTTGTAATATTTCAATAGTATTGCTAACATCATTAAGAGCCGTTTCATTTTTTTCTAACTGCGTTTTAAATGTTTCTACATCAGGGAATTTTTCACATAGAGTAGTAAAAAGTTCTACATTTGAGTTTAAAACATCTTTCACACTGTTTAGAGTTTCTTCTTTATCCATCAAATCAGTACTGATATTCTCAATAATATCAAAAATTTCACTCGCTTTTTCTTCGCTCTCTTTTGTCACATCATCCAACTGATGCACCATTTTATTTTCATCTGTTGCAGGAAAAGGAAGTTCTGAAGCCTCAACGCCTGCTTCTATAGGATCTTTTTTTTCAGAGGAATCATCTGTTTCAGCCTTACTATCATCCTCTTGACTCTCATCATCTTCCGCCGTATCATCCATATCCATGCCACCGCTCATCAAAGCATCAAGTTCTTCTTGAGTCATAAATACTCTCCATAATTGAATAATTTATTAATTAACACTATAATAGCATAAAATATACAATAGACTTCTTCTATATCCTAAAATATATCTCAGAGGGAAGAAAAAAAGATGAAATTGTGTAAAATCTTTTTTAAAGCATAGCCGTAGCTACGGTGAAAAAAAGTTTTATGCAAATTCGCTTTTTTTATCCCTCCCTTTGGGCAATTTATAGAGAGTTTTATTCCGCGTTAGATAACCTTCACCGTAGCTACGGCTATGCTGAAGAACATCTGCCTTTATTAAAACTCTCTATAAAATGCTGAGATATATTTTAGGATATAGAGGAAGTCTGAAACGAGAATAAATATGAAAGTAGATCTACATAACCATACACCATTGTGTAACCATGCAGAGGGGACAATAGATGAATACATAAATGCCGCAATAAATAAAAATATTCAAATATTCGGGTTTTCCGACCATGCACCTATGGATTTTGATCTAAAATACAGAATGTCCTTTAATGATATGAAAAAGTATGAGCAAGATATTCAAGATGCCAAAAAAAAATATGCGGATAAACTTACTATTTTACTCGGTTATGAAGTAGATTATCTTGAGGGGCACATGGATAAAAGAGTTCTGCACGCAGATGTTGATTACCTTATCGGCTCCGTGCATTTTATAGACGAATGGGGATTTGACAACCCTGAATTTATCGGGCGCTATGAAAATGAAGATATCAATGAAATCTGGCAAAAATATTTTGATACCGTAGAAGCAATGGCAAATACAAAACTTTTTGATATTGTCGGGCACTTAGACCTCATAAAAGTATTTAAATTTATGCCGACAAAAGATATAAAAGAAATAGCAAAAAATGCACTTTTAGCAATTAAAAATGCGGATATGGTCTTAGAAATAAATGCCGCAGGTTACAGAAAACCCGTTGCAGAAGCTTACCCTTCAAAAGAGCTTTTAGAAGAAGCTTTCAAGCTTGACATTCCTATTACTTTCAGCTCCGATGCGCATAAGCCCGAACAGGTCGGAATGTTTGACAAAGAAGTTACCGACCTTGCCAAAGAAGTCGGTTACACACAATGTGCCTATTTTATCAACAGAACGAGAAAATTTTTAGCCTTTTAACTCTTGGTATTGACCACCCACATAGAAAAAAGATCTAAATAGTTCCAAAACGATTCTATATACTCCGGGTTGACATCTTCTGCTTCAAGTGCGCTCAAAAGAGGAATATAAAGTTCAAGCCAGACTTTTCTCGCTTTTTCATCTATACGAAAAGGCGCATGGCGCCCCACCATCTGATGTTCACCTCTTGTTTGGGTAAAATAATCAGGTCCTCCTGAAATTTCTATCAAAAAATCTGCCGCATGTTTTTGTGCCTCTGCAAAATCATCATCATCAAAAATCGGAAACAAAAAAGCTATATCACTTGTTTTTATAGACTCATAATGATCAAATATAAGTTTTCTAAATCTCTCTTCTCCTACTTCTTGATAAAACCCGGGGTGCGGCTTCGCTACCGGCGGTCGTACATCAATCTTGCCCTCTGTTACATGTAAAGTCATCAGGTGTTTCCTTTTTATTGCTAATTATACAAATTATAGCTATAAATAAATTTAAAGTTTTAATTAATGATAGCACTTGTATAATACTTTTATAACAAACAATAAAAAGGATTTACTAATGGGTAAATATATAGAATTAACTGGTGCGAATTTTGAAGCGACTCTTGCAGAGGGTGTATCTCTTGTAGATTTTTGGGCGCCATGGTGTGGGCCGTGTCGTATGATTGCTCCCGTAATTGAAGAATTAGCGGAAGATTACGACGGAAAAGCTAAAATCTGTAAAGTAAACACGGATGAAGAGCAAGATATCGCCGTTAAATTCGGTATTCGTTCAATTCCGACTATCATGTTTTTCAAAAACGGTGAAATGGTAGACCAGATAGTAGGTGCGCAATCTAAACAAGCACTTGCTGAAAAACTTGACGCTCTTTTAGCGTAATTACAGGTTATTTATAGTGGCTAGAAAAGGAGGTAAAAGCCTCTTTTCTCTCTCCACTTTACTTGCTTCTTTTTTTGGTGCTGCAATGGTTGCAGGTGCTTTTGCCTACTTTAACTACAAATTTTCAGAATACAAATTTATTAATTTTAAAGATTTTGCTTATTATGAAAAAAATGATATTTTCAAACCTACTAAAGAAGAATATATTGTTGTTTTTTACTCTTCAAGAGAAAAAGAGACAATGGACGAGCTTGCAAATTTAAATCTTAATTTACCGATTCTTGCCATAGACTACTACAACAAAGTACGTCCAAACAGCAAAACAACGACTTTTTTAAGAAGCGGAACAAATACATCACTAAAATTTATACAACGATTTAACATATACAGTGCCCCATCTATTTTTTTTATAAAGAGAGTCAAAGATTCTCTTTATAAACAAGATAGTATGATACGAAAACTTGATAATTTAGATGAATTAAAGGAGCAAAAATTATGATATTAGATTGCGCAATTATAGGCGGAGGACCTGCCGGTCTTACCGCAGGACTTTATACCACACGCGGTGGACTTGAAAATGTAGTAATGTTTGAAAAAGGAATGCCGGGCGGACAAATTACGCAAAGCTCTGAGATAGAAAATTATCCCGGTGTCACCGGTGATATTACGGGAATGGATTTGATGATGCCCTGGCCCGAGCAGTGTCAAAAATTTGGACTCAAACATGATATGGCAGAAGTCAGTCGTATTAGTAAAGAAGGTGATGTGTTCACGATTACAAAATCTGACGGAACAACAATCCAAGCGCATAGTGCTATTGTATGCACCGGTTCTTCTCCTCGTCGGGCAGGTTTTAAAGGCGAAGATGAATTTTATGGTAAAGGCGTAAGCACCTGTGCTACATGTGACGGTTTTTTTTATAAAGGCAAAGAAGTAGCAGTCATCGGCGGCGGAGATACAGCGTTAGAAGAGGCACTTTATTTGGCAAAAATTTGTTCTAAAGTCTATCTGATTCACAGACGCGACACTTTTCGTGCCGCACCTAACACTGTAAAACGTGTAAAAGAGAACGAAAAAATAGAACTTGTTTTAAATTCTGCACCCCAAGAAGTGTATGGGGATGCGAGTGGTGTAAACGGCATAAAAGTAAAGAACAAAGAGAATGAATTAAGAGATATTCAAGTGCCGGGTGTTTTTATTTTTGTCGGTAACAATGTCAATAATCAAACCCTTATACAAGAAGACGGCAGTTTTCTTTGTGATGTTAATAAACAGGGACAGGTAATAGTAGACTTAAGAATGAAAACATCAATATCCGGTTTATTTGCGGCAGGAGATATACGCATAGAGGCACCAAAACAGGTTATTTCTGCAGCCGGAGACGGAGCAGTTGCCGGCATCAGTGCTATTTCATATGTGGATGAACTACTAAATTAAGGATTAAAAATGACTATAAAAGACTTTATGACGAACAAACACAGAGAATGCGATCATCTCTTAACGCAGGCAGAAGATTTTCTCGATAACGGAGAGTTTGATGAATCACTTGCTAAATATATAGCATTTAAAAATGAAACCATTTTACATTTCGATATAGAAGAAGAGTACCTTTTTCCAATGCTTGAAGAGAAATCAGGGATGGGAAGCATGGGACCGACGAACGTCATGCGCATGGAACATGCCCAAGCAAAATCACTCTTTGAAAAAATGGATGAAGCGTATAATGCAAAAGACAAAGAGCGTGCCTTTGCACTTGGCGAATCTATGAATATTTTACTGCAACAGCATAACCTCAAAGAAGAACAGATGCTCTATACGATGATGAACAGTGCATTGGCAGAAAATGCCCAAGAAATCCTTGAAAAACTACAAAATTATGGAAACTAAAAAAGAGATTATTTTAGATGTCAGTGAGCTAGAAGCGCCCTATCCTCTGGTAGAAGCCGTCAATGCATTAAATATTTTAAAAGATGACGAAGTGTTAGTATTTCGTCATCGCATGAATCCTCAAATGCTCTTTCAAAATATTTTGGCATTGGGATTGCACTATGAAATTACAAAAGAAGATGAAAATGAGTTTGAAATGAGGATTTACAAATGTTTCAAGGTTTGACACTTGAGCAGGCACCGCCATATACTATACCTATAAAGTTTTACCTCACAGCAGTATTGTATCTCATTGCACTCTCAATAATAACACTCATATACGGCTTACATGTATCTTCAAGATACGAGTATGAAGTGATTGCTCTTACACATATTTTTACTATCGGTTTCATTACACACATAATGTTTGGTTCACTCTTTCAAATGCTGCCTGTAATGCTTGGTACGGCCTATACAAATGTTGTAAGAAATGCAAGAATAATTCATATTTTTTTAAATATCGGTATTGTCTCTTTCGTCAGTGGATTTCTAGTAAACAGTCCGCCATTTTTATATATTGGCGGTACTCTTTTGGTATTGGTATTTCTCTATTTTTGTTTTCTCTCTTTAAGAACAATTTTTTTAAGTAAAGAAATAAATGCACCTGTACAAAATTTTGCAGCTTCTTTTACCGCACTTTTTATCGCTGTAATTTTCGGTTTTATCGCGCTTCTTGGGCATTTTGGATTCGTAGATTCTATAAAATATGGAAATGTTCATATAGCGTTTATGCTCTTTGGCTGGGTCTTTATACTTATAATTTCTGTATCATATAAAATAATTCCTATGTTTTTTGTTGCTAAAGAGTTTCCCCTCTTTTTGCAAAAAAGGCTCTATATTATCCAGCTTATACTGCTTTTTTTATTTATATTTGCCCAGCTTCAAGAAAATATTTTACTACTGAATCTAATAAAAATTCTTCTCTCCTGTTGGGTGATAATTTTTGCACTCTTTAGTATAAAAATTTTAAGACAAAGAAAACGAGCAAGAAAAGATATCAGTATCAATCTTTGGTACTTTGCAATGACAAATACCATACTTGCGGCACTCCTTTTTGTAGCCGCATCCTTGTTACATGTAAACATATCTATTTATATAGGATTTTTAACTCTATTTGGTGCCATATACCCTTTAATCAATGCGATGCTTTATAAAATAATTCCTTTTTTAACCTGGTTTCACCTAAGTTCCAATATGGTTTTTGAAGCCGAAATGGGCAATGTTATTTCTAAGCAATATATCTCCTATCAAGTAAATTTGTACTATTTTTCATTTTTTCTTGCTCTTTTTGCCCCGTTCTCATATTATTTTATAATTCTAGCAGCAATAATATTTCTATTTTCAGCACTATTATTATTTAAAAATATCTTTCATGCATTACGCTATTATAATGAATACATAAAAAAGAAAGTAGTATTTGAGTAATATTTTGCTATTATTAGAGCAGAAAAAATAAGGATACAATTATGATAAAAGTTGGCGTTTTCGGTGCGAGCGGTAGAGTCGGCAGACTTTTACTCGAAGATTTAAAAACAACAAACGAAATGGATTTAAGTGCGGTCTTTGTTAGAAATTCACTTGATTTTTCCATAGACCCTTCCGTATTGGTTACCTCTGATATGCAGGCATTTTTACATGCTTCAGATATAATTATAGATTTCTCACTGCCCGATGCCTGTGAAATACTTTTAGAAGAAGCCATAAAAACACCAAAACCATTGGTCATCGGTACAACAGGACTCAATACACACCAATTAAATCTTTTAAAACAGGCAAGTGAACTTATGCCCGTGCTATATGCTACAAATATGTCACTGGGTGTTGCACTGTTAAATAAGCTTGTATATCAAGCCTCAGCAGCATTGAAAGAATTTGATATAGAGATTGTAGAGATGCACCACAGACATAAAAAAGATGCTCCAAGCGGCACGGCACTGACACTGGCTGAATCAGCAGCTACTGCAAGAGACTTGGATTTAAACAATGTGCGTGTGAGTGGTAGAGACGGCAATA
>JAMORM010000025.1 GCA_027063585.1 Sulfurimonas sp.
AAAAAGAACTTGACGGCGTCTGTTTAAATATTTTGCAAAATTCATCAAGCTTTGGCAGTGATGAAAATGAAATCGAATTTATTACACAAAAAAAAGATATACACATACCAAAAGCCGACAAACTGCATGTTTCGTTTGAAATCGTCAAAAATGCAAAAGAGATGCAAGAGTAAATGATGAACAAAGCCAAACATATCGCCATTATTATGGATGGCAACGGTCGCTGGGCAGAACTACAAGGAAAAAAACGCATCAAAGGGCATGAAGCAGGTGCTAAAATTGTAAAACAAATTACCACCTACTGCTCAAATGATGAAGATATAGAACGCTTAACACTCTATGCCTTTTCAACGGAAAACTGGAAAAGACCGCGCTTGGAAGTTGAATTTTTAATGAAACTCTTAGAAAAATATCTCAAAGACGAACTCCCTTCTTACTTGAAAAATAATGTAAAATTTGAAGCCATCGGAGATATACGCGCTTTTTCAAAATCACTGCAAAAAACCATACAAATGGTTGAGGAAAAAACCGCACATTGTGACGGTCTCGTGCAGAGTCTTGCCCTAAACTACGGCTCGCAAGATGAAATTCTTCGTGCAGTTAATTCACTCAAAGAGCATACGCAGAACATAACATTAGAAATGCTTAACAATGCGCTTGACTGTAAAGTCGATGTAGATTTACTCATCCGTACCGGCGGAGACAAAAGACTTTCAAACTTTCTGCTCTGGCAGTCGGCTTATGCAGAACTTTTTTTTACAGACACTCTGTGGCCGGACTTTACATGTAAAGAGTTAGAAAAAATTCTACATAAATTTACAAAAATCGAAAGACGATTTGGCGGTTTAAAATGATGGAACTTGGCATAGCTTTTGTAATTGGCATACTTTTTGGCTCTTTTTTAAATGTTATCATTCTGCGCATACCAAAGGGAGAAAGTGTGGTTTTTGATGCTTCTCACTGTACTTCATGCGGTGAAAAACTGAAACCGTGGCATAATATTCCTCTGCTCTCATGGTTATTGTTAAGAGGAAAATGTGCCTACTGCAAATCCGGAATTTCTATGCAATATCCGCTTGTAGAACTTCTCTCAGGTTTTATTTTTGTTATCATTGCCGATAAATTCGGCTTAGAGTTGCCGGCGTTTTTTATAGCGCTGAGTTTTTTAATGCTTTTAGCCCTCTCTGTTATAGATTTTAAATATAAAATGATACCGGACTCACTCAACCTTTTGGCAATTTTCTTTGCAATTATCGGAGCATGGAATATTCAAGGTGTTATCGTCAACTTAGAAAATGCTCTACTTTTCGCCGGCGGTTTTACGCTTTTACGTTTTGCACTCTCTTATTATCTTACATCTTCCGTGTACAGAACCGGAATAAAAACAAAAACTTCATGGAACAAGCATTATGACAGAACACCTTTTATAGAAGCTATGGGAGAAGGCGACATTATGGTCGCGGCTACAATGGGAGCGCTTCTTGGCATAAAACTCGGGCTTTTTGCTGTTTTTCTTTCAGCACTCTTAGCCCTGCCTGTTATGCTGTTTGTTTTAAATAAGTCAAAAGAAGAACAACGTGTCCCTTATGTACCGTTTTTAGCGCTTGCTACATTCATAGTCTATGTTTATGACTCTCAAATACTCACTTTTATACAGGCAAACTACTAATGCAGAGATTACAAAAATACCTACTCAACAACTTTTCCGCTCTTTTTATGTCCATATTTTTACCACTGTTTGTTATAGCCTCAGTCATATTTTTAATTAAGCTCTCCACCTATACCGCAGTTATTCAACTGACTGTGTGGGAAATGGGAAAGCTCTATCTTTTTATATTGCCTGA
>JAMORM010000026.1 GCA_027063585.1 Sulfurimonas sp.
AAAACCATTTGCTTTGCAGAGTGCATCTTCAAAATCTTTATGCACCTGATGATACCCATTAACCAACATAGAAGCTTTACTTGCGTGTATATCCATATTGTTTAACGCTTCACATGTCTTTTGGTGAAGTGTTTTGTTATGAGCAAGTCCAAGATAGTCATTGGAAGCAAAATCATATAAACTGCTCTTAAGTACCTCTCTTGTTCTGTATCTTTTGGCACGCTTAAGTGCTTCTAACTCTTTTGTATAAAACATTATATGGTAACTACCCTGTTCCTGCCACTTTGTTTGGCTTTATATAAGGCTTCATCAACTCTTTTGTAAAGAAAGTCTTTTGACTCGCCTTTGATATACTCTGTCACACCAAAGCTCATCGTAATTGGAAGAATTTTTTTACTCTCTTCAACCATTTTTCTCAGCTTTTGTGCAGTTTTTACGGCATCGGCTTTTGTTGTATGTGGTAAAATTATTATAAACTCTTCTCCGCCGACCCTACATAGTTTGTCACCCTCACGCAATGCACCGTTAATCAATCCTGTATAATAAATCAACACTTCATCACCTACACTGTGTCCATGTTCATCATTAACTTTTTTAAAAAAATCGATATCCATCATTATCAGACTCAGTGGATATCCGTAACGTTTTGCATTTGCTATCTCTTTGTCTATCTCTGCTTCATAAAATCTTCGGTTATACACACCCGTCAGTGTATCTTTTATTGTCAACTCTTCAAGCTTTTTCTTGTACTCTTCTTCTTTTGTAATATCTGCAAAAGTTATACTGTAATAATTATCTTCTTTAGAAACCAGAGATGCATTGACTAAAAAAAAGTAGATTTTTCCTTCAATATTCATTTTTACCTTATGCATTTCATCTGGATGGTTTATAACTTCATCAAGCCAGCTGTATGCACTGTTTCCTTTTGAAAGATAACCTTCTTCATCTACGAAAAAGTTGCATATACAGATGTTCTTTTTACGAAAATCATCCAAAGACTTATAACTGCTAAAGTACTTGAAAAAGACCTTGTTTACTTCAACAATACGCTTTTTATTATTAATCAGTATAATATTGTTTGAGCTATCGAGAATATTTTTGTAGTATATTTTTTGTTTTCTCATATTAAAATACATTGCAATATTAATCACACCTGCAATAGCCATAAAAAACAGTAAAGTAAATACAACCCATTGAAACTGAAAAGATTTTAGCTCTCTACTCTTTATCAAATCTAACTTTTTAAAGGCAAAATAGTAGCCTATTGTCTCATCTTCCGTGTTTTTCAAAGGATATGGAACTATAAAGTAGCCCTCTTTTATAAAATATTTTTTTTCTGCAAAAGTTTCTAAATCATTATCATTTTTCAAAAGAAGTTGTATAAGTGGTTTTGGCGCATTGAAATTTGCAATATAATATCCATTTACAACTCTTTTTGTAAATGGATGCGTTATACGTTTTGAGTACTCTCTCTTTGTTACAACAACAGAATCAATATTTTCATGTTTAAGAAGATTTGCAATAGAGTTAAAATGAGAAATAATCTCTATAAATCCTATAAACTCCCCTTGATGAAAAACAGGGGCAATAGCTTTGATGCTCAAATCATAACGCCCTGCACTGATTGTAAAAAGTGCTTTATGCTCTTTTAGTATTATTGCTATCTCTTTTCTTAGCTTAACAAGCCTGTCACCTTTTTTGTCTGTCCAGCTTCTATAAACCGAGACACCGTTTTTGTCTACTATCTGAATCCAGATATTTTTATAAAGGGTATTGTCTTTATAGGATTGTATAAGTTGTGTAAAATATTTTTTATCAATCTGCTTGTTTA
>JAMORM010000027.1 GCA_027063585.1 Sulfurimonas sp.
CTATAGAAAAAGCAGCCCCTTCGCCTTGAACAAGTACATCATAAATATCTATTTCCAAGAGCCTGTAACGTGAATTTGCTACGCGCAACATATCTTGCAATGCCGCTCCGGTTTGTGAGGTAATAAGAGCGATACGAGATGGGAATTTTGGCAGTTCTTTTTTTCTTTCAGGGCTGAAATAGCCTTGAGCAGAGAGTTTTTGTTTCAACTGTTCATATGCCAAAGCCAAAGCACCCTGTCCTGCAGGTTCAATGGAAAAACAGTTTATTTGGTAACTTCCACGGGGTTTGTAGAGTGTTACAGCGCCGTCAATAATAACCTTCATCCCCTCTTCAAGGCGAAATCTCAATTTTGACGCATTTCCACGAAACATTACACAGCTTACAGCCGAGTCTTTGTCTTTGAGGGTAAAATAGATGTGTCCCGAGTTATGAAAAGTAATACGAGAGAGTTCTCCTTCAACAAAAACACGCTCAAAAGTGCTTTCAAGAACAGTTTTTATCTGTTCGTTGAGTGCAGAGACACTAAGAGTATGCATAAATTTTACTACTTTTTACGTGCGATGATGAGTGTTGATATATCCATAGAAAAGCTTTGTGTGTGCAGCATTTCAAAGCCTGCATTTTCTAGCTCTTTTTGCATGCCTTGTATAGTTACAAAACTTTCTATAGAATCCGGAAGATAGGTGTAGGCTTCTAGATTTTTAGAAATGGCAGCACCCACATAAGGGAGTATTCTATGCATGTAAATATCACGGATTTTTTTGAGAATATTTTTATTTTCATCTTTCATAAATTCAAGTATTACGACAAGTCCGTCTTTTTTGAGGACTCTGTTGAATTCATCAAAGGCTTCTTGACGTTCAACAACATTACGAATACCGTAGGTAATACTTAAAAAATCTGCACTTGCATCTTCAAGCGGAATTTCGGTTGCTTTGGCAATATGATAGGCAAAATCAGGAAATTTCTTGCGTGCAACATCAACCATACCGTTAGATGGGTCAACACCGACAAACTCGGCTATTTGCACATCAGCTTTTTGTGCCTGTTTTTGCCAAAATCCCATCATATCACCGGTACCGCAAGCAACATCTACAATTTTATCAATACTTTTTTTTCCGTAATAATCAAATGACAAATCACATGCTTTTTTACGCCATGAAATATCTACACCCATACTCATTACGCGATTTGCCGTGTCATACGTTGATGCGATATCATCAAACATAGAGACGATTTTTTCTTGTTTTACGTCACCTTTTTGGTCTAAAATGCTCATAAATTTATATCCTTCTTTTCATCCACATTATTATATCTTCCTCTTCTTTGCTTGCATTTAAAATGTCAAATTTATCTTCAATGTTTTTAAATCCCTCATGCCCGCCAAAAGCAGGAGCAAGGTAGCATAGGTAATAATCAACGACATCACGACTCAGTTCATACATTTTTGCGCTCCCCTCAATCATAATGTTCTTATAGTTTTTTAAAAGTGAAAAATCACTTGCTATGGTTACTTTTCTATTTTCTACGTTAAAAAGAGGGATTGTTCTGTCAAAATCTTTCTCCCGTGAAAATATTAAAATATCGGGAGCTTTTCCTTGTACCAATCTTGCATCAAGTGTCGGTCTGTCAGTTCGGACGGTATTGCCTCCTATGACAAGCAAATCACATACATTTCTCATAGCATGCACATTTTTTCTTGATTTTTTTGAGCTTATAATTCCGGCATCACTTGTACCATTGAGTCTTTGTGCCCATTTAAAAAAGACAAAACTTTCTTTCATAAATTTTAAAAACGGGAAAAGTAAATCTTCACATTTTTGTTTCTCTACATGTAACGTTACATGTAACCCGCTATTTAGCAAGATATCCTTGCCTTTGGCCGCAACGACATTTAAATCTTCTACACCTATATAGAGGTTTTTAATACCAAGCCGTGCTATTAAATTTGCACAAGAGGGTGTTTTTCCTACGTGAGAACAAGGCTCCAGTGTTGAGTAAAGAGAGCAATTTTTAAACATATTATTATGATTTTGCAGTAAAAAAGTATGAATTTCTTCAGAATTATGAAGTTTGAGTATTTCTTTGTTTTGAGTAAGTTTGTAATATGCAGATTTTAAAGCGTTCACTTCGGCATGCGGTTTGCCTGCACAATGATGTGCTTCAACGGCCAAAAGTTCACTCTTCTCCCCTGTTACGGTACAACCGACTGCAGGATTTGGATAAGTCAAACCTTGATATTTCCATGCCTCCTCAATTGCGAGGTTCATGTAAAAATTATGATTTATTTCCATTCAAAGTAAGTTTTTGCTTTTTTTACTGCGTTGAAATCAATTTCTTCTGTTTGACCTTCTTTTTCTATAAAAAGTTTATTTCCATCAACTTTGACAAGCTTGCCTTTAACTTTTTCTTTTTCGTTTAAAAGTAAAGAGACATTTTCACCTACTGATTTTTTAAAATTATCTAATGTTGTCAGTTTTCTCTCAATGCCTGGACTTCCAACTTCTAGCCTATATTCGCCAGAAACAGGCGGTGTTACATCCAACAAAGGAGAAATCAAATGCGTTAATTCAACACAAGCATCAAGACTCACACCTTTTCGTTTCCCATCTTCAACTTCAGGAGAAATAACACTCACACGAAAAATTGTTTCATCATTTTCATTTACAATAACCGTATCATAAAGTTCCAAATCAACTGACTTCACTATAGATGCTATATCACTCTGTAAACTCATGACTCTTCTCCTTCAGGCTTTTTAGCTATTTTTTTAAATAAGTCTTCAATATTTTGCGATTTTTTTAACTGCTCGTCAAATTCAAATGCCAGTTTTGGACATCTGTACCAGCCTTGGTCCTTCAAACAAAAGTCTTCTACCAACGGACGTGCTTTTCGTAACTGTTTTAAATAGGTTCTTTTTTCTTCTTCACTAAAATTACTCGGGTCAATATAGACTTTTGCGTCACTTCTACCACGCGAACACTTTACTTCAATCACACTTAGTTCATGTAAGCGATTATCATTGAGCTGGCTGAGTGCTTCGGGAATAAGTTCAGCTAAAAGAGCTTCCGTTCTTTTTAGCTTTATTTGTGCTTCATTCATTTATTTTCTTTACAGAGATACTTTTTGCTCAACTTTTTTAAATGTTTCAATTACATCACCGACTTTTACATCATCATAGTTAGATATAATTACACCACACTCATAACCGTTTCCAATCTCTTCGACATCATCTTTAAAGCGTTTAAGTGATACAAGTTCGCCCTCGTACGCAACAACACCCTCTCGAATAACACGAACAAGTCCGCCGCGAATAAGTCTGCCGTCTACAACAAGACATCCCGCAACCATACCTTTTGGTGATTTAAAGACATCTTTGACTTCTGCCTGACCTGTATTTTCTTCCGTAAATTTCGGTGCCATCATACCAGTTAACATTCCAGTCATATCATCAAGCAGCTGATAAATTATAGAGTATGTTCTAATATCTACATTTCTTTGTTTTGCAAGTGCTTTGACCGAACCTGTTGGACGTACATTAAATCCAAGAAGTACACAGTTTTCAGAGTTACTCACCAGTTCTACATCGCTCTCTGTAATTCCACCAACGCCGCTTGAAATAACATCAATTTTCACTTCATCGTTTCTCAGCTCAGTCAATGAGCTTCTAATTGCTTCAAGTGAACCGTGAACATCAGTTTTAAGAACCACTTTAAGAGATTTAAGTTTGCCTTCTGCAATCATAGAAGTCATATCTTCTAACGTTGACTTCGTAGATTTCGAAAGTTCTTTGTTTCTTTCGTATTCATAACGTTTATGTGCGTACTCTTTTGCTTCTTTATCGCTGTTCATTGCCATCATAATTTCACCTGCAGCAGGCACTTCATTAAGTCCTACTACAACAGATGTATGTGATGGTCCGACGGCTTTAATTTGTTTGCCATTTTCATTGACTAGTGCTTTTACACGACCGTATGAACTACCACACACAACATTGTCACCCACTTTTAGTGTACCATTTTGTACAATTACAGTTGCAACAGGACCGCGACCTTTTTCCAAAGATGACTCAACAACTGCAGCTTTTGCAGGTGCTTCAGGATTTGCTTTAAGTTCAAGTACTTCTGCAGTTAAAAGAATATTTTCCAATAATTCATCAATACCCATACCCGTTTTTGCAGAAACAGGAACAAATTCTACATCCCCGCCCCAATCAACAGGAGAAATACCATGTTCTGCCATTTGGCCTTTTACTAAATCCGGATTTGCAGTCTCTTTATCCATCTTATTCAATGCAACGATAATCGGTGCACCTGACTCTTTTGCAATATTTATTACTTCAAGCGTTTGCGGTTTTACACCGTCATCTGCGGCAACAACAATAACAACAACATCTGTAATATCTGTACCACGTTGACGCATTGAACTAAATGCAGCATGACCCGGAGTATCTATAAATGTAATAGCTTTATTATTTTGTTCAATTGTATATGCACCAATATGCTGTGTAATTCCACCAGCTTCACCCTCTGTAACTTTTGCTTTTCTAATGGCATCAAGTAGTGAAGTTTTACCATGATCAACATGACCCATAATTGTTATAATAGGTGGTCTCTCAACAGCATTTGGATCTTCAGTGTCAGCTTCTGTGACATAATTAAAGTCATCTTTAGGATCAACAATAGTGACTTCAACACCAAATTCTTCAGAAAGAATTTCAATTTCATCGGCACCCAAAAAGTCATTTTTCGTCATCATCATACCAAGATCAAAAAGAACTTTTATAATATCTGACATCGGTCGTTTTAATTTTTCTGCAAACTCGTATACACGAATATCTTCAGGAATCTCTACATGTGTTACAACTTCATCTTCATGTGTTACTTTAGCATATTTTTTTCTTTTGTCACGAGAAACTTTTCTACCACGCGGTGCTTGCTTTTTATTTGCATTTCTACCTGCCGGCTTTGGTGCTCTTGGTTTTCTTGGTTCTTCTGGAGCTATTGGAGCACGTTCAGTTGAGTTCAAATCTAAAAGAGTTACCTGATCATCCATATCCATAGACACGTCAGACAATGAACCACCAAATATATCAAGCTTTTTCCCCTGATCTTTCTTTGATGTTGGTGATTGTCTAGTTGTTGATTTCTTTTTCTTTGATAATTCTTCAAGAGCTTCAGCACTCATCTTTCCATATGATGAAACAGATGCTTGTTTTTGAGGAATAGAATAGTTCTCCTCAACTTTTGGCTTTTTCTTTTTAACGATCTTTAATCCTGATCTTTTAATAGCAGGTCTCATAGTAGGCTGTACAACTTTTAGTGTACTTTTTGCAGTTTCTTTTTTAGGTGCTTCGGGAGCAGAAACATCTTCTTCTTTTGTTTCAACTTTAGGAGCTTTTGTTTCTTGTTTTTCTTCTGCTTCAGGTTGCGCTTCCTCTTTTTTTGCAGGAGCTTCTTCTGTTGCTTTAACTGCCTCTTCTACATCTGTTTTTGTTTCTTCAGGAGTATCATCGTTCACTTTTTTAGATGTCTTTTTTACAACTTTAGGTTTTTGCACCTCAGCACTCTCATTACCATTCATTATATAATTTGCTATGCTTTCTGCTTGTTCCATCGTCACTACACTTTGTGCAGATTTTACTTCAAGACCCATTTTTTTTGCTTTATCTAAAACATCTTTAGAAGCTATTCCTAGCTCTTTTGCAATTTCGTGTACTCTAACTTTTTCTATCATCAGTGATGATCTCCTTTAGTTTATTCATAAGTTTATCTTTATCTGAGCTTCTGCATTGACGCATTAACGCTCTGATGAGTTTTTTATCTTCTTTTAGACAACTTTGACATAAATAAAAACTTCTTCCAATCCCGTCAAATGATGTCAATTCACCATTAAGACACTGAAGTCTTAATAGATTATATTGCGGTTCTCTTGTTCTGCAAGAAACACACATTCTAGTTGGTTGATGAAATTTTTTTGCCATTATATCTAAATCTTACTTTATTTAATAGGGCTTATCGCTCTATTATTAAGCCATCGTTGTCAAAATCCAAAACTTTTACACCAAAGTCAGGAAATTTTTGCTTCATTCTATTTGCAATCATCGCCGAATCATCATCATAAACAAGTGAGAAAAATGTAGAACCGCTTCCTGAAAGTGTACTCATTAAAGCACCACTTTCGTACGCAACCTTTTGAACACTAAAAAGTTCCGGCAGTGTTTTCATTCTTGCTTTTTGATGAAACCTGTCTTGTGCGGCAAGTTTTAACATTTCCCAATCTTCATTAAAGAATGCTGCTACTGTTAGTGCAGTATGAGAAAGATTATAAACTGCATTTTCTTTAGAATATGATTTTGGCAGAACTGTTCTAGACTTTGAAGTGTTCATCTGTTTATTTGGAATAACTACTACCGCTTTGAGATAATCGGGAAGATGTTTTTTCTGAGAGAAAACTTTATTTTTTTCAATAGTAGCCGCATTGAATCCACCCATAACAGCAGGTGTAATGTTGTCAGGATGCGATTCATATACTAAAGCATGATTTAATATTCTACGTTTGCTAACACGAATGCCGGCCGCTTCATGTGCCGAAGCGATAGCTGAGACTATAACGGCAGAAGAACTTCCAAGACCGCGGGACATTGGAATCTGGTTATAAAAAGTAAACTTGAAATTTTGTTTATTTTTTGTCAATCTTGAATAATGCTCATTAAAAATACTGATAAAAAGGTTGTTCCCTTTTAATCTTGGATTATTTTCACCCTCGCCTTTAATGCTTACACTAAAAAATTTCGATGGATGAAACTCAACTCTATTTCTTAAATCTACTGCTAAACCTAAAGTATCAAAACCTGGTCCTAGATTTGCAGACGTTGCCGGTACGCTTATTGTCACTGATTTTCCTATCCGACAGCACCTATCATGTATAGCGGTGTCGTATTTGTACTAAACTCGTTATAATCCAACACATCCGGCAGTATAAAATCCGTCTGCGGTGCTGTTTCTATTTTTTGAGTTTTTATCTCTTGATTTATTTTAACAAAGTATAGCTTTCCAATCGCTTTGATGGGTTGATTTTTATTAAAATAAAAAGCATCCGTCGCAAAAAGAGGAATTTTTTTTAAAATACTTAAAGATTTCAAAAATATATAGGCAACTTTAATTGCCATAAAACTTCCCGGTCCTTTTGCATAAAAAAGTTTCTCTGCATCATATCTTTTTAATATGTCTTTAAAAATCAAAGGTAATATATCGGAACTTCTTTCATCACTTACTATTGTTTCAATGAGCCTGCCATCTTCATAAATACCGATTTTTATCGGTGAAGTCAGCGTTATGCATAAAACATCGACCTTAGGCATATGCTTTTTCTAACTCTCTGGTCTTTTCACCGACAAGCTCAATCACTTCATAATTATCTGCATCCTTTAGTAACTCAAGCGTCAACTTATGATTTAAATCATGACTTCCCGCCAATGCTTCATAATTGCCTATGAAATTCATCCCTATCAGACTCATATCACCGATTGCATCCAAAATTTTATGTCGTACAAATTCATCACTAAAACGTAGTCCTTCAGGATTTAATATTTTTTTATCATCCAAGACTACTGCATTTTCCAAAGAACCTCCAAGCGCAAGCCCTTTTGAACGTAAATACTGCACTTCATGTAAAAATCCGAATGTTCTAGCCCTCGATATCTCATTTTTGTAGCTCTCTTTGGTAAATTTCAGAACATACGCCTGCTTTTGAATGACAGGATGAGGAAATTTAATAGTAAAATCATAATTTAAATCAGGTGAAGGTGAAAGTTTTACATACTTTTCTCCCTCTTTTATCTCTACCTCTTTTTTAATCATCATCACTTTTTTAGGTATATCTAATTCTTGTATGCCTGCCTCATCTAAAAGCATACAGAAACTTGCACTGCTCCCGTCCATAACAGGGACTTCATCAGCATCAACAATAACACGAAGATTATCAATCCCATACGCATACACGGCTGATAAAAGATGCTCAATTGTAGAAATCACATGGTTATCTTTACCTATAACCGTTGCCATTTTTGTATCGACAACATTCTCAGGAATCAGAGGAATAGAAACATCCACATCACTTCGGTAAAAAACGATACCGCTGTTTGATTCTAAAGGTTCCAATTTTAATCGTACAGGAGAACCTTTATGTAAGCCTATTCCAACAAGTTCAACGCTTTTTTTAATTGTTGTCTGATACATCTGTTATCCTTTATTTGCCGTCAATAATTTTTTTAGCACTCTTAATAATATCATTAATGTTAAGTTTTATCCACTGCTTATCCATCCACTCTTGAGGACGCACTTCAACACCTTGGACTAACACACCAAAATGCAAATGGTCTCCCATAGCGTATCCGGTTTTTCCTGTTTTTGCGATAACAGAGTTCGGTGCCACCTCATCGCCTGCTGCAACTTCTAAACTTGAACAATGTCCATAAAGTGTATATAAACCTAAACCGTGTGAAATAATAGGAGAATTTCCATACAATCCATTATAATCCGCGAAGATCACACTTCCGCCGTTTTGTGTTTTTATAGGCGCCATAGCATGACTCGCCATATCTAAACCCAGATGATATGCTTCACTGACAAATTTCCCCTTATAATAATATTTTCTATGATCTCCAAAATATGCAACTACCTGTCCATTTTTCAGAGGATACATTTTTTTCATTTTAAAATCACTTATCATCTCATCAGGTACATCTGAGGTAAGTTTATGAATCAATGCTTCATTCTTTGCCCGTACATCTTCATTAATTATTTTAAATCTCTCCAGTGGAACTTCTATTCCCTGTGTCTCATCAAACTGTTCAGCCAGTTCGGCAATTTTTCCATTTAAAAATTTATCAGAAAGTGTAATTTTTGAAAGTCTGTATGTTTTGTTTTTTAAATATAGTGGAACATACGATTTTGTCATATTTCCTGCAGCATCATTTACTACAACTGTCGCTTTAAAGCTTTTATCCTGCACAGGCCACGCAAGTAAAGCTATATAATACCCCTCTTTATAAAAAGGTTCAACCTTAAAATGTTTGTTGTGATTTGATTCTATATATAACTCTTTTAAATTTTCATCTTCTGCTTTAAAAATAACGAGGGCAGAACCTCCACGAGATATTTTGTATGAATTGTTAACAATACTAACCTGAGGTCTTTTCTTATCAATTTTAAGTTTAAAAGATTTCAGTGCTACATTGCCATTGAGAAAATTCCATTTACTAGCATCCTGTGCCTGTAGAATAATTTCAATATCTTTATCTTTAATTGTATATGCACCACGTGGCGGTTGTAATTCCAGTTTGATTACTTTTTGAGGAGCAAGCAGTCGATTATATAGCAGTTCACTATCACCGCTTTTCGTTCGCATTATCACTTTATATGATTTTATCCCGCTGTCATCAACTATTTTTAACTGTAGTGGCTTTTTAAGATTCCAGTAACCGTTCGTTTGTAGTGTAATTACAGGTGCATTACGCTCAAATGTTGCAGAAAAATAAACATATAATCCAACTCCTACAAATAATGTCATTAAAAACAATGCACCAAATGAAGATTTATTTCTCTTGTTTCTCAAATTATATTTCCTTTATTGATTTTAAAATTTTGTTGTTATCATCACTTTTATAAAGCCTGACTTCTTTTACATGTACCATTTTAAGTAGTTCTTTTTGTATTTTTTCTACATCTTTTAATCTTGCGCCTGTACTTTTTAAATCTTCATCTGTTATATACATATGTACCACTTGTCCATTAGAACTTTGCACCATGTTTTTATACATCAAAGACTTCAAACGAAACAGCGCCAGCGACTCTCTTTTTTGCAGAAACTCTTTACATGTAAGGTGCTGTGCTTTACATTCTATCAGTTCACTAGCAACAGCAAAAGCTGTACCATTACATGTAACACCTAAAAAGCCTTCTGTAAATTCTAAAAGCCCTGCAAAGAGCGATGTCGCCATCTTTTGATTTATTGCTACACCATTACTTTTAAATGCTTCAAAAAGTGCAATAGAATCAGCCTGCGATTCAATGACTAAATCACACGAAGCAGGAAGCTTTTCTCTTTGCTTTGCATACCAAGGTAAAAAGGAAAACTTCGTATCAATTACTTCTGTTACGACTAAAGAAACTTTTTTATGTTTACTCAATATATAAGAATACAGGGCACTCGCGTTTGCAAATGAGTTGGCATCAGTCCTAATTACAATATGTTTTGCATTGTCTATATCATTAAAAGCTATCAAATATCTACTTTTTTAAATCAAATTATATACTATTTTTTATTCATCTTGTAAACATATGCCAAAACTTCAGCTACTGCGCTAAACAATGCTTCAGGTATGGGCTTGTCCACGTCAACTTCTTTATAAAGACTTCTTGCCAAAGGAGGATTTTGCACAATATGTACATTATTTTCTCTGGCAATCTTTTTAATCTGCTGGGCTATGTTATCCATCCCTTTTGCAACAACCAAAGGTGCATGGGATTTTGCTTCATCATATTTTATGGCAACGGCATAGTGTGTAGGATTCGTTATAACAACATCCGCATTAGGTACTTCTGCCATCATTCTTTTACGGGAGGCTTCCATTTGAATTTGTCGAATTTTCGATTTAATGAGAGGATCACCTTCCATATTTTTCATCTCATCCTTAATCTCTTGTTTTGACATTTTCAACCCGTCAAAATACTGTTTTCTTACAATAATTACATCTATAATTGCGAAAATAAAAATGATAAAAAGCATTACAAAAGCAATAATCATCATTTTATCTTTGAGCCATATCAATTGATCATGCAACCCAAAAAGTGCAACTGTTGGTAGTTCTTCAATAAAATAAAAGAAAAATATGAAACCAACACCCAAGGTTGTAAAAGATTTCAGCGTTACTTTAACACCTTCAATTAATTTTTTTAAGGAAAAAAGATTTTTTGTTCCTTTAATAGGATCAATCTTTTTAAAATCCGGCATAATGGCTTTTGTAGTAAATAAAAATCCAAATTGTGCCAATGCAGCAATAACA
>JAMORM010000028.1 GCA_027063585.1 Sulfurimonas sp.
AAGAAGAATGGAATGAGGTTCAGAAGAAATTTATACAAAAAGTATGCGGCAGATTATACACTGCTTCACGTTTGCCGGTACAAATAAGCTGGTATCAGAAGAAAAGAAAACAAATAATGGAAATTTACCCTCAATATAGAAATATGAATACGCTTGTGACAGATTTATTAAATGGGAAGGCTACATACAATAAGAAAACGGGAATTTTGACTTGTCCAAATAAAAAAACTATAAATTTAAAAAGGAAGTGAAATGACTTCAAGATATCTTTCTACCGGACAAATGGCTAAATATTTAGGTATAAGTAAAGATTTTTTACTTAGCCACAGAGGTTCATTGTTTATAGAAGGAAAACATTATTTTAACCCAGCAGGGATAAATAGATTACTTTGGGATATAGAAGTAATGGAAATGTGGGTTAGAGGATACGAAAGTAATGTTACTGGTTTTGGAAATATAGATGAAATAGTTACAAATCTATTAAGAGGTTGATAATGAACAATATTCAACTTACAACTTGCTATAATTATACATCTCACGAAAACGCTGGCACTGTATTATACAGGAGGCCAGGGATGATTGAAAATCCAAGAGTAAGCTTATTTAACCGCAACGGTATATTATATGTGCAATTTTATGTTAACGGCAAATTGAAACAAAAATCACTCAAAAAGCCATACACAAAAGAAAATGTTAAATTAGCAAAAAAATATATCGTTCCTGAGATTGAGAAAAAAATCTTATTGGGTGAAGTTTCTAATACAAACAAAACAGCAAAAAATTTTGAGTTTTATGTTGATATTTATTTAAGGCAGAAAGAAGAACTAAAAAGCTATCAGGAATATTATAACATTGTTATGCATCAATTGCTACCTCTTTTTAAACACAGAAATATATCAACAATAAAAAGAGGTGAAATAAAAGCTTGGGTTGATGAAAAACTGCAAACAGTAACACCTAAAAGAGTGCGTCATATTTTAGGTATATTATCAGCAATCTTTGAAATTGCAGTAGAGTATGAGCATATTCGAACCAACCCAGCAAAAAACATTAAACTGCCACATCATAAACCAAAAAGGGAAATGAAACCTTTCTCAAAAGAAGAAGTGGCTGTTTTATTGAAAAATGCAGAGGGTCAATTTAAAAACTATCTTGCAATCGCTTTTCACACAGGTATGAGACCTGGTGAAATTATTGCGCTTACTATCAGTGACATTGATTTTGACAACAAAATCATCAATGTTAACAAAAGAATCAGAAAAGGCGTAATAGACACTCCAAAGACTAAAAACTCTATTCGTAAGATACCTTTAATGGATGAGTTAATGCCTTATCTAAAAAAACAAATCAAAATTGCCAAAGAGAAAAAAACATTTACATTGTTTACCACTAAAAATGCAAAACCTTATCATTCATCAGATAAATTGCATAATATGTGGTATGAATTACTTCAAAAGTGTAATATCAAAAATAGGGTTATGTATAACACAAGACATACATTTGCCACACAAGCAATTAAAAGAGGGTTAGCTATTTACATAGTTTCACAAATTTTAGGACATAAAAATGTTCAAGAAACTTTAACGACTTATGCAAAGTTTATTAATAACGAACATCTTCAAATCGATAGAAAATTATCTATTTTTACTGACAGTGTAACTGACAGTAGCTCTGAAAGTGCCAAATAACGGGAAGTGGGGACAAGTCCCGTTGTCTCCACCAATTATTTCATCATTAACTCATAATGTTCTTTGCCAATATCATTAAATATATCTTCAAATACTTCAAATAATATTTGCGGTTCTTCAT
>JAMORM010000029.1 GCA_027063585.1 Sulfurimonas sp.
TTTCACGAATAAAAGAGGCAAAAGAGCTGCCTGTCCAAGATATTATATTTGACTTGACAGATAGTACTTTGAGCCTTTTGTTGGTTTTTTTGTCTCAGGCACAGTTGAAAATAGGCTACCCATATAGAACTATAAGAAGAATGTTTTTTGATATAACTACGCTTAGAAGTGATTTTGTTGTAGAGGCTGTTTCAGTAGAGCATATGCTTAATATTTTAGGCGCAAAAACAGAGTTTCCCCTGCATTATGGATTGGGAAAAAGTTATCCAAAAACAGAAGATAAGAAACAAATAGTTTATTTCGCCGGAGCTTCTACAAAAGTAAAATGTTGGGAAGAGAAGAAATTTTGTGATTTAATAGCAAAAATGTCGCAAAATTATCAAGATTATGATCATGTTATATTACAAGGGATCAAAGATGATGAAAAGTTTTATGAAATATATGAGCCTTTACAAGAGAGAAAAAATGTAAAGCTTCAAGAAGTTATGCCCATAGAAAAAGTTATGCAGTTCTTAGCAAATAGCCGATGTTTGGTTTCAAACGATACCGGTGTGAGAAATATGGGAATTGCTTTAGAAATCCCAACTGTAGGCATATTTTTTCATATACCGCCTTTTAGATATTGGCCGCGAGAAGAAAAACATGAATGTGTATTTAATGTAGAGTACACTTCCCCAGATGTTGAAGATGTCTATATTTCGACACAACAACTCATAGATAAGCTTTATGAAAAATAAAAATATTTTAGAACTATGTTTGGCACATGGTCTAGGTGGGTTGGAAATGTTTGTGGCAAGTTGTTATGAAGAGTTTTCTAAAAAGGGTACATGTAAAGTAGTTGTAGCCCCAAATAGTAAACTTGACAACTATTTGGATATAAATGACAAATTTCATATAAAAAGAAGCAAGTTTTTTCCTTTTATATCAGCATTTGAATTGGCTAAATATATAGATAAAAACGATATTGACATTGTTCATTTTCATTGGACAAAAGACATTATAACAGCTGTTTTAGCGAAAGTTTTCAGTAAAAAAAAACCAAAACTTGTACAAAGCAGACACATGAGAATGACACGTTTTAAAGATGACTTTTATCATAAATGGCTCTATAAAAATATATACATGATACATGCCGTAACAAAAGATGTGGCAAAGCAGCTTGAAAAATTTATTCCATTAGAGATACGTCCAAAAATTGAGATGGTCTATCTTGGTGTTAAAGCCGCAAAAATTGATGCCAAAAAAGTTGCCAAGTTGAAACAACGGTATCAACTACGAGATGAGTTTGTCGTCGGTATTGTCGGTAGAATAGAAAAAGGCAAAGGCCAGTATAAAGTTTTAGAAGCAATAGCGCAGTTAAAAGATTTAAATATAAAAGCAGTTGTTGTAGGTTCTTTTATGAATGATGCATATAAAAAAGAGTTAGCAGAGTATGTAAAAGATTTAGGTATTGAGCAAAAAGTGATATTTACCGGTTTTACAAAAGATGTCAATGAACATATGCAACTTTTTGATGTCAATGTCCTGGCAACCGAAAATGAAACCTTTGGACTTGTTGTTATAGAGGCTATGGAAAATGGAGTACCTGTAATTGCAACAAATAAAGGTGGACCATTGGAAATTATTGAAGATGGAGTTGACGGGCTGTTTTTTGACAGTACAAGTAATGATTTGGAAGAAAAAATAGAAATGCTTTATAATAATGAAAATTTGAAAAAAAAATTGACAAAGCATGGATACGCAAAGATAAGAGAAAAGTTTGATTATGAAAAGCAGCTAAATATTTTATATGAGGTAGTTATATGAATCATTTTAGTATTTTACAAAAATTCAGGAATAAAATTAAAATACAGAGCTCTACTGTCTTAAAGATAGATAAATCTGTAAAAATCGTGCATTGTAAAATTGAGATAAAAGGGAAAAATAATAAACTAATCATTGAAGAAGGTGTAACTATTCGAAATACTCAAATAGAAATATTGGGAGAAGGAAGTAGTATTTACATCGGAAAAACCTGTATAGTGGGGCATGATTGCTATTTATCTGCAAAAGAAGGGAAAACATTAATAATAAAAGACAATTGTATGCTCTCTCGTAATGTGAAAATTATGACCTCTGACGGTCATCCAATATATCAAAACGGATGTGTCATTAATCAGGCTAAAGATGTGAGAATAAACAATAATGTTTGGCTGGCAGACAATGTAACTGTCTTAAAAGGTGTAACTATTGGCAGCAATTGTATTGTAGGTATTAATTCGACTTTAACGCATTCTATAAAGTCTCATACTGTAGCAGTTGGAAATCCTGCTAAAGTTGTGAAAGAAGATATTAGCTGGGAGAAGTAAAGTATTCTATAGAGAATTAGCAACTTTTTTTGGTAAAACAAGAAAATCCTCAAAAATTAAAAAATCAATTCTATCATCTAAGAGAGATTGAAAAGCTTCTTTTGGTGTATTTATTATTGGTTCTTCATGTGCATTAAAACTTGTATTTACAAGTACCGGCAGGGATGTCAGCTTTTTAAATTCGGTCAATATATCATAATAGAGATAATTATCTTCTCTTTGCATGATTTGAGGTCTAGCAGTATTATCTACATGAACAACGGCAGGACTTTGATCAATATATTCTTCTTTGACATCCGTTGTGATAGTGGAGCGGTAATCTTAACGCGTACCAAAAGCAACTAATTTTCTGCTTGTTTCTAATCTGTATAATGTAATTGAATTTTAATAGTTTTAATTGTTCCATTAACAGTAATAGAATTTATTTTATAATCTTTGATATTGTTAATTCCATCATTTTCTTGAGATGTAATTCCTCTTTTAAATTTAGAAAAAGTTTGTTTATTTGTATCGGAGAGTTTTTTATTCTCTTTTAGTGTCTTTGTATCTGTTGCTACATTTCCATGAACATCAATTGTAAGTGCTCGTGGATGTGGTAACATAGAGAGCTTTGCGTTTGTTTCATAGAGTGGAATATATCCCTTAAAGAGATGTCTCAGTAAAAAATCATCATCTTCTTTGCCCCATTGCCAATAATTATTTGCAAACCCATTTATATCAAAAAATATATTTTTTGGAATTAAAATAGCTCCACCAAAAACAGTTTGAGGATATTCTTCATATTCACTATCCCTTTTAATATAGTTAAATAATCTCACTGTATGGTTACAATACTTATAGTTTACATCAAGAGGGATAGAATCAACATCGTGAAAAACAAAGTAATCACTTTTTTCATCTGCATGTAATGCTGCTATATTCATGAGTTTTGCTTTATTGAAAAAATTGTTGTCATCTTGCTCTGCAATAATGATTTCATAGTCAATATTTTGTGTATCTAATTCTTTTATGATTGTTGGAAGAAATATTTTTAAATGTTCTTTACGATTTCTATAAGGAATAATAAGCGTTAATTTTTTATTTGCTCGAGTAATTGTTATATGACTGTTTTGTTTGCGTAAGTTGAGAACTTTCTTTTTCATAAGTGAGGTTAAAGATAGCTCATGAATGTTAAGTGGCTTTAAATCATCACATTGATTGTAAGTGATACTTACGTCTTGATTGAGTTTAGAGGATGGTAAAAGCATAAGGATAAAGTTTTGAATGGTTTTTAGCATAGTGTTAATGATTCCATGAGATATTTTCTTTTAAAATTTTAGCAGGATTTCCGGCAATAATACTGTTTTTAGTGATAAAAGGTTTCGTAATAGTTGTATTTGCTCCAATAATACAACCATCTGCAATATTTGACCCCTTGAGTATAAAACTTTTTGCTCCTATCCAAACATTGTTACCAATAGTAATTTTTTTATCCTGATTGATAATATGCTGTTGATTGTCATAAATGGCATGTTGATCGGTATCCATAATAATGCTTTGCCATGCTATCATAGTATGGTTGCCGATTTCGATTTCTTTTGCACAAATGATTGTGGTGTCACCTGTAATGTCAAAATGTGTTCCCACTCTTAATGTACCACTGACCATAATCCTCGCGCCGACACCAATTTTGGTTTTTCCTTGGAAATAAATATCACCTGTAATTTTTAAAATAGTTCGCTGGTAGGTATAGTCCATCATATCAGTTCCGCCAAAACCAATGCGGACTATACCGGTTTTTACTTTTGAAAGATGAACATTACCCGAAAGTGAACGAAGTTTCGTTTTTCGAGAAACTATAATAGGCAAACGAATTGCTTCGTTAAAAGGGAGGAGTCTAAAGTTTACATAAATACTTTTAGGAAGTCCTCCTGCATATCTAACGAGTTTTACTATTTTATCAATATTCATGATTTTCTTTCAAGTTTTGAGATTACATTGAAAAAACCTGCGAAAAGGGCAAAGAATATCATGGGATTCATTGTGTGAAACGTGTTATGGGTAAATGAAAACATTGTAAAAGCGATGGCAAACTGTATGCTGAGTATTTTATACTCTTTGTTTTGAATTTTAAATGAAAATAGTATATAAATAATCAGTAATGATATTATTAATCCTATGAGCCCAAGTTGAACAGAGATAGTGATAAAACCATTATGATAATCTGAGAATCCTTCAAAATAGTCTCCATTAAAATGATGTTCTTGACAGTAATTTTTAATATCTTGCATATCATATGCTATCCCTGTTCCTAAAAGTGGATGATCAATAAAAGTATTTGTTCCAACAATTGTTAATGCTATGCGTGCTCCAGCACTACCATTATAGTTGTTGTCTATTACTACATTATGCATATCAGTATAAAGCTGATTTGCGCGATTATTGAAGTTTGTACTGAAGTTATATGCTAAAAAGAAAGTTAGAAAGATAAGCCCAATAGATATTGTAAATGCTCTAATTTTATGTTGTACAGAACTAAATATAGTGACTAAAATAAGAATAATAAAAATGATTTGTCCTGTACGTCCTCCATTGATAAAAAGGTTGGCAGTTGCCGTGAGAAAGAAGAAAATATAAAAAAGTTTGTATTTGAGATTTTTTTCATAAAAAAATTTTACTAAAAGAACATTGATTGTAAAAGCCAAAACCGTACTGTATGTCATATGGCTCATAAAAGGGGAGGGATCATGCGGTGAGATATTTTTATAGTGAATAAGTTCAAAAAATATGGCATAGGACATCATTTCACTTAAAAACATACCTAGTAAAAAAGCTGAGATTATATGCGACGTATATTTTTTGTCAAACGAAGAATAAAATACAAAAATTATAAGCAGATGTCTATATTTTGCAACATATCTAAAAGTAAGTTCTGCATTACCGTGCCATAGTATTGACAAGAGACTAAAACCTATTAGCAGTGCTATGGCTATGCTTAGGAGATTATTTTTGTAAAGTGCAAATTTTTCTTTCCAGTTTCCTTCTGCTATCCATAAAAGGATGGCTAGTATTTCAAAAAGATTTGTAGCTGCTTTAGAAATTGGAAAACTAAAGGCATATCCAATCAAAAGATAACTGATATATTTTTTATAATTTATTCGTTTTTGCATATTGATTGGATTTCACCCTAAGTTGTTATTTTATATTTGCAGTAGAAGTGTACAAAAATATTCCTAAAAAAGGTATAATTACGAATATAAATCAGAAAATATGAGTAAAATATGAAAAATAAGAATCCTTTTTTATCAATAGTCGTTCCTTGTTACAATGAAGAAGATGTCATCAATATATTTCTCAATAAAATTTTTTCTGTTTTAGAATATGTAAATAAAGATTTTGAAATAGTTTTTGTCAATGACGGGAGTCGTGACAATACTTTGGCAGTTCTCAAAGAAAAAGCTCAAGAATACGACAATGTAAGAGTGATAAACCTTTCAAGAAATTTTGGTAAAGAGGCTGCGCTTACGGCCGGTCTTGATGCTTCACGGGGGGAAGTCGTTGTGCCTATTGATGTTGATTTACAGGACCCGCCTGAGTTGATACTTGATTTTATAAAAAAGTATGAAGAGGGCTATGATGTGGTAGTCGGCAAACGTGTTGATAGAACGACAGACTCTTTTGCAAAGCGGATCAGTGCCGAATTTTTTTACAAAATTCATAATAAAATTTCAGATATTGAAATTCCTCATAATGTCGGTGATTACAGGTTGATGTCGCGGCGTGTTGTTGATGAGCTGAAAAAGCTCCCTGAGAGTCAGCGTTTTATGAAAGGGCTTTTTGCATGGCTGGGGTTTAAAACAGCAGTTGTTGAGTACAAAAGAGATGAGAGAATAGCCGGTGACAGCAGTTTTAACGGCTGGAAATTGTGGAATTTCGCACTTGACGGGATTACGAGCTTTTCAACGGCACCGCTGCGTGTGTGGCTTTACATTGGTTTGGTACTTGCATTTATCTCTTTTATTTACGGTTCATGGATTATTTTAAAAACGCTTCTGTTTGGTGTGGACTCTCCCGGATATGCTTCTATGATTACGGTTGTGCTTTTTTTAGGCGGTATTCAGTTAATGGGCATAGGCATACTCGGCGAATATATAGGCAGAATATATGTGGAGTCAAAGAACAGACCGATTTATATAGTAGAAAATGAATATTAAAAGTCATATTGTTCAGTTGGCAAAATATGGCTTTTTTGGAGTCATAGCAACGCTTGTGCATCTTTTAACCGCATGGGCAATTATATATTTTTTGAGTGCTTCGGTGTTTGTTTCCAATACATTTGCATTTTTTACGGCTTTTATATTTTCCTATTTTTTTCAGACGCTTTATGTTTTTCAGACTGCTTTTCATTTTAAAAAATTTTTGAAATTTTTTCTGGTGCAGTATGGAACTTTTCTTTTTTCCTATCTGTTTTCTGATATATTTCCAATTGAGAACAGCTATTTACATACACTTCTTATTGTTGCTATAATGCCGCTTATTACATTTGTTATTCATAAGTTTTGGACATTTAAGTAGATATTTTGGAACCTAGGTCTTAGTCTATAAAGACACAAAGCCCGCACTAAAGTACGGGTTCCGAAAAAATTACTTAATGTCATGTTTATGAGTTTGAAACTTAGGTTCCGAATATTTAAAAAAGGAAGTTGATTTGTTTTTAGAACAAAGATTTAAAATTATTCAGATGAGTTTGCTTATTTTTGGCCTGTTTTTAGCATGGTTTTATGCACAGCACCAAATACTTACGGGTGACCAGACACAGATGCTCTACAAAGGGTATATGGGCGCATACAATCATGTATGGATAAACTACGGCAATGCCGCAAGTGCAGTCGGAAATGTGCCGGGTAGCATGATATCTTATGTTGTTGCCTTGCCTGTGATGCTTTATGACTCACCGATGTCGCCGATGTTCTTTTTGATATTTTTGCATCTTGCCTCGTATTTTTTGCTAGACAGTGTTATAAAAGATATTTTTAAAACAGATGTTCGTCTCATCTTTTTGGTGTTGTACTGGCTCAATCCATGGTTTTTGTTTGAAAATATTTTATATAATCCTTCGTATCTTTTTTTCTTTTCTGCTTTACATGTATGGACAGCTTATAAACAGCGTGAAAAAAGTTCATTTGTTTATTCTATGTTACATGTAACGGCGATAGGTTTGGCATTGCAGTTTCATTACTCTTGGATTATTCTCTCTCTTATTTCACTTTACCTGTTTTATAGAAAAATGGTAAAAGTGAACTGGTACGGGGTGTTTTTCGGAGTTGTAGTGATAGCTGTATCTTTAGTCCCCTATCTTCAAACTGTGATGCAAAACAGTGCAATAGTCCATCATGCGGATGATACGGGTCGCTATATCGGTTGGGGTGGTGTACATGTTTATCCGGTTTTAAAATCTTTTATTTACTGGCTGCGATACGGCTCTTTTTTCTTTCCCAACAAATTGATTGCAAGTGCGCATTTTGACTGGCTGGGTGTTTCGCATGTCGTGCAGATGATATTTGTCTACGGCTATAAGGCAATAGTCTTTTCTGTCGGTGCTTTTACGATATACATCTCCTATAAGGCAAACAGATATTTTTACACGTTAATCAAAGGAAAAATTTTTACTAGAAACAAGTCCATAGCAACAAAACAGGAATGGCTGCTTTTGTATGTATTTGGCGCCCTTATCGGTGTTTTTATCAGCGCAGTTTTATCGCCGATTATTTTTAGTTACTGGCATCTTATTATTGTTTTTCCTTTTGCAATTCTTCCTCTTGTTATTTATCTCAAAGATTACGGACAAAAATATATGCCGAAACTTCTAATAGGCATTACGGTATATTTTGTATTTATAAATATAATGGGAGCCGTTGACAGTAGAAAATATTCAATTCATACGGATTACATACAAGATACGAAAGCATATATAAAAAAGACTATAACAAATCCTGAGTGATGTTTGCCACTTCTTGCGGGGAGAGTTTTTCTATATCTACAGTTTTGTTTTGTTCTCCCAAAGCACCGTATACTTCCATATTCGTTTTGTTGAAAAGTGCTAACACTTTTGCACCTGAAGCGACGGCGAGGTGCATGGGTCCCGTGTCTGCACTGACATATAAAGCACACTCTTGAAAAAATGCCCCCAGTAATCTTAGGTTTTTATTTGAATACTCTAAGACTTTGTTATTGAGTTTTGTAGGAATGTCGGGAGAGAGTATGTCAATGAAAATGACGTTTTTATCTATTTTGAGCACTGCATCTATCCACTCATTCCACCACTCATCGGCTATTTTTTTATCAAATCTCGCATTTCTAAAAATTGCTATGACCTTTTTATTTTCAGAAATATTGTTTACATGTAACAGTGTTTTCAAATCATTTTTTGCTTTATCTCTTTCATCTTGTGTCAGTTTTACATCTAAAGTCGGCTTTTTTTGAGGTACTTGTATGTTGAAAAAGCGTAAAAACTCTAGCGGCTCAAGTCCCATATGTACATGTGTCGGTCGTCCGCGTTCTTGAACATGCGTAAAACCTGCCCAAAGTTTGTCACTTGAAAAATTTGCTTTATACTTTGCTTTTACTAGAGAAGTAACAATTTGGGCACTTGTAGAACCGCCGGAAATATTTAAAGCAACGTCATACTTCTTAGCTCGAGTTTGCCTAATATATGTAAACATTTCCAGCGGATGCAAAAGGAGTTTTCTTGGAATATCTATGACTTTATCTACATTTGGCATAGGTGCAAGAATTTTTCCGGCAAGCTTCATTCCTACAATGATGTCTATTTTTGCATTTGGTATGTTTTTTTGCAGTTCATTAATAAGTGGTGTTAAAAAAATCAGATTGCCTATGCGATAATTTGGTCGTATAATTACGATACTTTTGATTTCATCTTTGTTAATATAATGCTCATGCACAGGCTTATGAGAAAACAAAGAGAGTACCCCATTGAGGAGACTCGAGAATTTTTTTCTTAGGGTTACATGTAAAGGGTATTTCATAGGAATCTTTATATTTTTTGTGTAATTATAGCTAATTAACATTTATATAGGAGAGTTAGTGTAAAATGTCATACTAATTTAATGGAGTGCATTTGAAAGAGATAGTTAAACGGTTTTGGCCTTACATAAAAGAGTATAAGCTTTACTATATGTTCGTCATTTTTGGCGGTATTTTGATTCTTATATCAACAGTGGCAACTGCGCAGATTATGAAACCGATGATGGATGATATGTTCATTAAAAAAGACGAGACAATGCTCTATATTATCCCTCTGGGTTTGATAGCCATCTATGTCACGAAGGCAATTGGAAAATATATTCAAACTGTTTTTATGGAGTATATCGGGCAGAGCATTGTGACGCGTTTTCGTGAAATACTCCTAAGTAAAATGATACATCTCGATATGTCGTTTTTGTATATGAACAGAAGCGGAGAGCTTATTTCTCGTGTGACAAATGACATCGGTCGTATTCAGTTTTTTGTTTCGAATATGCTACCGGATATGTTTCGTGACCTTTTGACGGTTGTAGCACTTGTGGGGTATATTATTTATTTAAATCCTCTTTTATCTTTTTATACACTTATTGTTGTGCCTTTGATTATCTATCCTCTGATGCTTATCGCAAAGAAACTAAAAAAATATTCACACCGTTCACAAAGTAAAAATGCGGACTTGGTTTCTCGTTTGACAGAAGTTTTTAACAACAGCGAAATTATTAAGGCAAATGCAACGGAAAAATTTGAAATCTCCCGCTTCAGCGTAGAAAACTGGAACTTTTTCAAAATCAATATGAAAGCTATTTATGTCGGTGCACTTGTATCGCCCATCATGGAGATTATTGCAGTGTCCGGTCTGGCTATGGTTGTGTATGTCGGCGGCAAAGAGGTCTTTGATAGCAAAATGACGGTCGGTGAGTTTACGGCATTTATAACTGCTGTGGGACTTGTGTTTGAGCCTATACGCAAGCTTGGTGGAACCTACTCGAAAATTCAAGATGCTCTTGCGGCAAGTGAGCGTGTCTTTGAAGTGATAGACAGGGAAAATGCTATAAAAGATGGTCCAAAAGAGCTGCAAGAAGACATAAAAAGCATAGAATATAAAAATGTGGTACTTAAATATGAAAATACTAATATTTTAGACGGCATAAGTCTTAGAGTTAATCAGGGAGAGCATATTGCTCTTGTGGGCGACAGCGGTGGTGGAAAATCTACTTTTATGAATATGCTTTTACGTTTTTATGACCCTGACAGCGGAGAGATTTTAATCAACGGCAGCAACATCAAGGAATTTACGCAAAAATCGCTCAAGCATCACATAGCACTTGTCTCAC
>JAMORM010000030.1 GCA_027063585.1 Sulfurimonas sp.
TGAAAACCTGTTTGATAAGCAGTACTATATGATGCCTCGTGTTACCGGTGATAGAAATGATGATGGCTTGTATGATGTAAGAGACATGGGTCTAACAGTCAATCCGGGTCGAACATTTTTAGCCGGTTTATCTGCAAAATTTTAAGAAGAAAAAAAGGATTTAAAAATGGTAAAATATATAAAACGTCAAAAAAATGACATATACGGCATGCCGATACTTGGATTTTTATTTAAAAATCAAAAGTTTCTTACTGTTTTTAAAGTTCTCATTACAGCACTATTTTTCTATGCTCTGTATTTTGGCTTTACACATACAGGCAAAGATAACACCTTTACTCCGGCACTTTTTTGGGGAATTTTCTGGTCATTCTTTATAGTTTTGACACTCCCGACTTTTGGAAGAATCTTTTGCGGTATCTGCCCTCATGGCTTTATGGGAAAATATATAACAAAATTCGGTCTTAAAAAGAAAATGCCTAAATGGATGCAAAACAGATACATAGGTATTATGCTGCTTCTTTTTGGATTTTGGGGTGTTTATTATATATTTCCGGGAGTTTATAAAACTCCTCTGGGAACTGCTTTACTATTTAGTATTATGACGCTTGTGGCATTTATAGTCTATTTTTTCTATCGTGATATGAGCTACTGTAAATTTATCTGTCCCATTGGAACGCTTACCAGGGCGTATTCGAAACTCTCTTTTACTTGGCTTGGAACATACCAAAGTGCCTGTAGTGAATGTAAAACTTTTGAGTGTGCAACGGCTTGTGAATATAATTTAAAGCCTTTTACATTTGACAAACGCAATTCAATGACAGACTGCACACTTTGTATGGATTGCAGTAGTGCCTGTGAAGCGGTTAGCTTTAAAATAACTAAACCCTCAGAAACACTCTTTAAAAAATTTCAAGTTTTACCTGCAGAAGTTTGGACCTATATACTGATATTGGCAGCCATTCCCATTACTATGAGTTTTCATCATGGCATTAACAGAAGTAATGCAGCTAATGATATGATATGGACAAAAACAGCACACTACTTTGAGCAGTTTATTCAGATTGGTTCTCTAGATATGGTTGGACTTTTTGCTTTTTTATATGCTTTAATTTTTACAATTACAGCTGCAGTCGCAGGAATGTTTATTGCAGCACGTATACTCAAGCAGGATTTCAAGAGTATATTTTATAATTTAGGCTACTCCTATGCACCTCTTTTTATACTTGGTTCGCTTGCTCACACATTAGAAACATTTTTTGTGCGAGGATATGATAGAATTGTAGAAGGATTTGCTTTAGGCTTTGGCTTTGGTGTCATTAATATTACATCACTTGCAAAACATGGAGATAACTGGCTTATGATATTTACTCTTTTAAAATGGATAGCTATCATCTGGGCTCTTATTATTTTGTACAAAAGAATGAAATTAATTAATGCTCCAAAATACAAAAAGATGCTTGCTTTTCCTTTTGCAGCCTCTCTTATAATCTTTTTTTTGTCAGTGAATATTTACAGAGCACATATACTCGACACATATGGAAGAGCTAAAAGTTCACACGGTATGCACACAAACCATAAAAGTGCTCTGGTACACAATACTAAAAACGCAGGATAGATATGTTTGATAAGATACTAAGATTTTTTTTAGAAAATTATAAAATAAACTATACTCTGTTTTTTTTACTTTTTGCTCTTGGTATCTACTCTTACTCAAAAATTCCAAAAGAGATATCTCCTGTTATTGAACCCAACTCTATTTCCATTCGAGGCAGCTATAATGGTACTTCTGTTGATACACTTAATAATATGGCGGTTGTTGAAATTGAAAATGAAGTCAAAAATATTGTTGACGTAAAAAATGTTACTTCCATTGTCTCTCCCGGAAAATTCAGTATAATTTTAGAATTAGAAGAAGGTGCAGACAAAACAAAAGTGACGGATGCTGTACAAGATGCTTTAGCACTCGTAGAAATGAACTTTCCTGCCGACATGAATGAACCTACCATTCGGAGTGTTGCTCATTCCAGAAGTATAATGCATCTCTCTATTGTATCCTCTAAAATTTCTCGTGCCAAACTCAAAACACTGGCAAAAGAGATAAAAGGAAAAATCACCTCCATCAAAGATGTTTCTGATGTTACTATTTTTGGCAACTCTGAACTTTTTTATGAAGTTCTGATTGATGAAAAAAAAGTAGAGGCTTATGGACTCTCTCTTGATGAAGTCATAAAAATATTTTCTGAACTCTCATATATATACCCTCTTGGCAAAATCGACAATAAAAAAGAGCAATACTTCATTTCAACACAAAACAACACCAATCTCTCTAAAAAACTTGAAGATACCATTATAAATATTAACAATCAACAAATTTCACTCAAAAATATAGCTAAAATAGAAAAAAAATATGAAGATTCATCAACGCTCGCCAGTGTCAATGCTCAAAATTCCATTACTCTTGCAATATCACAAAATCCAAAGGGAGATGCAATTTCGATTGCAAATGAAATTAAAAACTTCGTCGCAAAATTAAATATTAAAAATGTCGACTTTAACATCAAAATGGACAAATCCACACTTATAAAAGAGAGACTTAACACTGTAATATCAAATATTTTACTTGGGATTTTACTAATAACTCTTTTGACTGCCATACTTATAAATATACACATTGCCTTGGTGATTGCATTAGGTATTCCAACCTCTTTTATTTTAGGTGCCATCTATTTTTATTTTACAGGTAACAGTATAAATATAAATTCACTCGTCGGTGTCCTCATTGCCATAGGCATCATTGTAGATGATGCTATTGTTGTGAGTGAAAATATACAACAATACATTGAAAAAGGCTATTCAGCAAAAAAGGCTGCATTTCTTGGCACAAAAGAAGTTGCAAAGCCTGTCACAATCGCCTCGATAACGACAATATTTTCTTTTATACCGCTTTTAATGCTTAGTGGAAAACTGGGTCAGATTATAGAGTTGATTCCCATTGCTTTTTCAGCACTTGTAATTGCTTCACTTTTAGAATCATTCATATTTTTACCTATTCATGCATCACATATCCTCCATGCAAACTCAAAAACACTTTCATGGCATAAAGCACAAGGACTATATTCCAAACTTTTACATATTATTTTAGCACATCAAAAAAGCTTTTTAACCATTTTTATTATTGTTGTGCCCTTGCTTATATTTTATTTTATGCAACATGCAAGGTTTCAACTCTTTCAATCTTTTGACAGTCCTGCTGTCAATATTACATTTAAAGCAGAGCCAAATACTACGCTTGAAGATTCACTCAAAATTATACAAACAATAGAAAGAGACATACTTCAAAACAAAGAGAAGCTTTTTGTAAAAGATATAAGTTCAACAGCAGGATACAGAAGAAGTGCAACCGGAACTGCAGAGATGTATCCTTATGTCGGATATATTTCACTCGAACTTTACAAAATAAAACCACAGAACTTTGTAGAAAAATATATCACACCGTATTTAAGTTTTTATTATGATGAAAAAGGGCGCATCCGCGATACGTCATCAAAAGAGATATCCAAAAGATTACGGTTGTTTTTAAAAAAGAAAAAATATAAAAAACGTTTTGCCCTCACTAATCTTATGGTGGTTGAAAACGGCATGGGACACACAAAAGCAGATATTAACATAGGCGTTATAAGCAATAAACACAAAAAAGCACTTCAGGCAATACGAGAAATAGAAACTGCATTCGCCAAACTTAATGGTATAAAATATTTTGGGGACAATGTAAAAGTAGGTGCCGATGAAATTAAACTTGCAGTAAATAGTTACGGAGAAGAGTTGGGTATAACACAAAAATATCTTGGAAACTATATAGCGAACCTATACCTTAGTAAAAAAGTCGGTACTCTATTTGAAGATAATGAACTTTTAGAGATAAAAATCAAATCTATTAACCATAAAGATAGCTTAGAAAATTTTAAAAATTTGGAAATTCCACTCAAAAACAGCAATAGTATTGTCCGATTAAAAGATATATGTTGTTTTACGAAAGTAGAATCTTTAGAGCGTTTAGTAAAAGATAACGGAGAAACAACTTTTTACGTTTTTGCCAATGTAAATGCTTCTGTTTTAACCGCAAGTGAAGCACTCAATAAAATTACACCTATTTTAGAAAGAATTAAACAAAAATATGGCGTAAAATTTAAGTTTAAAGGCGAGAGAGAGCAAAAAAGAACGATGCAGACAGAAATGATTTTTGCATCCCTTCTGGCAATAATATTAATTTTTATAGCCATTTTATATCTGTTTAACTCATTTAAAGAGACCCTCATTGTTATGAGCGTTATTCCTTTCTCTTTGCTTGGTGTTTATTTGGGACATTTTTTTATGGGTCTTAATATTTCTCTGCCATCACTTATTGGAGCACTCGGGCTCGCGGGAGTTATTGTCAATGATGGTATTATTATGATGGACACTATAAACAAAGCCAAATCTAAAAATGATATATTTTTACTTGCAGCTCGCAGATTAAGACCAATTATTCTTACCTCAGTCACTACTATTGTCGGATTGTCATCTCTCATATTTTTTTCAACTGGCGAAGCTGCTGTATTTCAGCCTTTAGCAGTGAGCATGGGCTTTGGATTACTGTGGGGAACTATTTTAAATCTCTTTTACCTTCCAGCTATATACACATTTTTATCAGGTAAAAAATTTAATCCTTAGTCTTTTCTAAACTTTATCATTTTAAAGCGTTCACCTAAAAAGTTAGGCATGATGAGCATTTTTGCTTTTTCAAGTTCCTGCTTATAAATTTTTTCATCGGCATGTTCTTTTAACATTTCTAAAAGCTCCAAAATACCCATATCTACAAGCGCAACCATTTGCGCTTTAAACTCTACAAATTTCACGCCTGCCTCTTCGTAAGCATCTTTTACATGTGCAAATGTAACATCATAGGTAATGTCACTTTTTGCAAAAAGTTCTGCTCTGTTTAAGCCCTCTTCAAAAAACGGATGTACTTCATGCTTTGTATAAATTCTCAGTGAAAAATCTGGACGTGCCTGCATCTCACCGTAATCAAAACTCATAAATTCAAATTTTTTAGCAGCACTAGCCATTTCCTGTGCAAATTCCTCATACCCGACAGCAATTTCACCTCTGTCTTTATGATATTTTTCTGCTTTTTTTTTCACCCAATCATCTTGCTCATCAAACATTACTTCATGATTTTCAACTCGCGCACTTTTACCTTTAAAATAAAGTTCACAAGGAAATGCATCAAATATTTCATTGGCGATAAAAAAAGCATTGTTACATGTAAGTTCTTTTAAAGATTTGTAATGTGTCAGCTTAAGCACATCGCCAAAACTCTCAGAAAAATACTCTCTTTGATGTTTTTGTAAATCATCAAATCTTTCTATGATTACAAAAGAAAAGCTCGATAAAAGTTCCGGTCTCAGTGTATAAATGAATTCGCACACATCTGCCAAAAAATACCCATGGTGTGCACCTATTTCACAAATTACTGCATCTTTTTGCAAAAACCCTTCATCTACAAGAGAAATAATATGCTTTGCAATCGTCCCGCCAAAAAATTTGCTTGTGCTGACTGCCGTATAAAAATCACCGCTTTTTCCTATGTTTTTATATGTTGCGTAGTAGCCGTTTTTACCATAAAGCCACTCCATCATATATTCACTAAATTTCATTTATTCTCCATTGGTATACATTTCATAAAGATTTAAAAGTTCCAACTGTTTATCTATTTCATATATTTTTGTATCTATATTTTGTATCTGCAAAGAATTTTCAAGTGTTTTGACATCATACTCCGTCTTGTAGCCAACACTGTAAAGTTCTTTTGTATCTTCTAGAAGTTTAGAATACAGGTCAATATTTTCATTGCTGAGTGATATTTTTTTATTAAAATTTTCTATATTGTGCATTACCTGTTCATATAAAGAATTTAATTCTCTTTGTTTGTCTTTTTGCACAACTTTTGCTTTTAAATAATCAACTTTTGCCGATTCAATATCTCTGAATGTGTTAATATCTAATGGAATTGAAGCAGAAATACCATAATCATAATAATCTAACTCATTTGAATTGCTTTGTATGGAAGAACCAAATTGAAAAGATTGATTTTTTGTGAGTTTCCAGTTGTACCCTGCTGTCAGGTTCACTTTTGGAAGGTACTTTGCAATCGTAACATTTTTATTGTATCTATTTTTCTGTGTTTGGGATTTATTCATTTGCAACACAATGTTGTGCTTCAAAAATTCTTCATTGCTTAAAAGTTCTAAATAGGGAATTTTTGCTTTTTTATAATCCAAATCACTTAATGCATGAAAAGAGCTGATAAGTTTCTCTTTAGCAGTTTGGATATCATATAAAGCAGACATAGCATTGTTTTTTTGAATAATCGCGTCATCTAAAAAACCGGAATCAAGCTGCCCACTGAAATACTCTTCTTTTTTCTGTTCTAAATTTATTTGGGCATTTTTAATCTGTAAATTTTGTTTTTGCTCTTTTAGCTGAGTCTGTTTTATCTGCATTAAAATAGCGATTGCATCTTTAATCATTTTACGCTTTGCAACATCTATAGAGTATGCTGTATAATATTTATTTGCATTGGCAAATTTAATACCATAATAGATGCCGCCACTTTGAAAAATAGGCTGGTTTACCCGAATAGCCGCATTTTGATTAGATTGCTCGTTATCATAAGGATTACTTTTAGAGTAGCTGTAATTTATTTGAACAGGGGCAATCCATGAATCACGCAATTTAGAACTCTCGGCTTCATTTTTCTCATAATCATACTGAAACTGCAGTTGTTTATAAGAAGAGATAAACTTCTCTAAAGTGCTGTTATGTTCATCTGCAAAAAGAGTAGAACTATAATTGAGACACAGCAGAGTTAAGAGCGCTAAAGCCTTCATCAATTTCCTCTTTTGTTATTGTAAGCGGCGGTAAGAATCTAAGAGTGTTTCTTCCTGCTTTAAGTACCATTACACCGTTTTTTCTTGCAAGGTTTATAATACTTGTCAATGTGTCTGCGTCCTTAACGCGAAGCCCACACATCATTCCAATGCCTACCTTTTGCGTAAATATATCCTGATTGGCATTGTAAAATTTTTCCAATGCCTGGTTAAACATCAAAGAAGTTATTTCCAAATCACCATTTTCCTTTTTTTCATTGAGTATATCTACAACTTCACACACGGCACGGCTACTTAAATAGTTTCCACCGAAAGTAGAACCGTGATCCCCAGCACTCAATACATTTTTAAGCGTTGTCATCACTATGCCTACGGGAACACCGCCGCCGACACCTTTTGCCAATGTAATTATTTCAGGCTCAATTTCATAGACTTGGCTCGCTGTAAACTCACCGATTCTATACGCGCCTGTCTGCACTTCATCAACAATCAAAGGAATTTCACGCTCTTTTAAAAGTTTTGCCAGCTTTTGCACTTTTTGCTTATCTTGCGGTTCTACTCCACCCTCACCCTGAATAAGTTCGATCATTACACCTGCCGTATGATCATCAAGCAAAGATTCAATTTCATCAATACCTTCCGCATATACAAAACCGTCAGGAAACGGCCCAAAATAATTATGCATCGACTCCTGACCTGTTGCTTTAACGGTTGTTATAGTACGTCCATGAAAAGAGTGATTGAGTGTAATAATTTTATATCTTTTGATCTCTCCATCACGTTCCCCGTGTTTTCTGGCAATTTTTATAGCCCCTTCATTGGCTTCAGCACCGCTGTTTCCAAAAAAACACTGCATATCATAACCACTTGCCTCTACAACTTTTTGTGCCGCAAGCGCTTGAGGAGCGATATAATAGAGATTTGAGGTATGCGTTAAACTTGCTACCTGTTCACATAGCGCTTTGGCAACTCTTTCATTGGCATGGCCTACTGATACAACTCCAATTCCCGAAGTAAAATCTATATATTTTTTTCCTTCATTGTCAAATAGTCTCGCATTCTTACCACGCACAAACTCAACATCAGCTCTTGCGTATGTCGGCAAAACATATTTATTATCTATTTCTTTAATGTTCATTTTTATATACTCTCTTTACTTTTTAGTAATTTTAACTTTATTTTCTTGAAAAACAGCACTTTTCCCTTCATAAGAATGTTTTGATGATGTCAAATTATTCACACCGGGCGTTCCGCTGTATATTAAAAGCGTGTCATCACGTAGTCGATTATCATTTTTTACTCTCAAAACAACACTACCGTTTTCGGAAGTGATCTCCAGCCGTTGTGTGTCATTATACCCATGAGAAGGGTTTATGTAAACATATTTATCTCGCTTGAACTGCGAATTCAAACTTGTATGACTTTTAGGCGTTATAAGATTAAATTCATCTTCACCTTCACTTTGCTGTGTTTCAAATTCTTCAAGAAAAACAAATTCTGAATCACTTGTGTCAAAACCCTCTTTATACGGAATTGCTTCTCTGTTTTCAACTTCAAAGCATCCGTTTATTTTTTTAATACCGAAATTTTTAAAATGTTGTAAATATTCCTGTTCTGATTTGAGTTCTATATTAAATTCTTTACATAAATAAGCAGCCAAATCATACTCGCTGATACCTATATCACTCACAATTTGTTTATTCATTACCATTAATCCGTTATGCGAATATGAAGTTCTTATATCATCCTTTTCCAAGAAAGTTTTTGCAGGAATAACCAAATCTGCCATTGCACCTGTTTCATTCTCATATAAACCGAAATAAACTACATTCTGTGTTTTTTCCAGTGCGTTTTTGACTCTCAAGCTATCAGGCATTTGCGCAAGAGGATTCGCCCCTTGTATAAAAACAGTCTCAAATTCATCAAACTTTGTGTTTACTTTAGAAACACGTTTTGCTTTTGTTTTAAAAGGTGACTCAATTGCTTCTTTGGAATTTCCAAGATAAGCCACTCCACATCCTTCTTTGCCAAAAAGGCCCAAAGAAACGGCAAAAGCATCAATACTACGTATAATATCAGCACCATCTCTGTATTTCTGTAACCCCACACCACAAACTATTGCAACTTTTTTGTCAATAGTAAAATGTAAAATATCACCAATATCGCCCAATGTCACTCCGATATTCTCAAGTGTTACCTTAATGCGAACGCCTTGCGTAAGCTCATAATATTCTTCAAATTCACTTGCATATTTCTCAATAAATGTTTCATTTAAACTGTCATTAATATAGACAAATCTTGTAAGGAGTAATGCCAAATATATATCAGTATGAGGTTTTATTTGTATATATACATCAGCAATCTCGGCTATTTTTGTCTCAACCGGGTCAATGACTATAATAGTTTTATCTTTTATGAGTGGGAGTATATGTGAAGATGTCGTATGTGGATTTCTTCCCCAAAAAATAATAACGTCAGATTTCTCAATCTCACTCAAAGGCATATTCTTATTACTTCCTCGGCCTTCTATAATCCCCGCTTCTCCCGCACCGTCACATAAAGTTCCATCTGTCAGCGTTGCACCCAATTTAGCAAAGAAATGATCAGTGACTTCTTGCATTAAAGCAAAATTACCACTTCCGCGATAATGTAAAATATCGCTTTTAAGTCCAGATTCAAGAAGCTCTTTGAGTTTTAAAAGAGCCTCCTGCATTGTAATTTCCTCTCCTTTGTATCTTGGCTTTATTATTCTTTCAAATTTGTCATAATGATTTAAATGAGGACATAAAAAACCATTTGTATGCCCGTTTTTAAAAGGTTTTAATCTATTTTCATCATAAATTATACCACAGGCATCATAGCAGTCAAGTGGACATGCTGTTATACTACTTTTTTTCATTACTCTCTCTTTCTTGTAATTCAATTTTTTCTAATTTTGAAAATACTTTTGGACTCTTAACTATAATCTGTGCCTTATATTTTGATATATTTTTTTCATCAGCTATATAAGAAATCCTTGCTATTTTATAATCTGTTTTTTTACCATCAATAAATATTATTTTTTTTTCTAAGCCTGCTAAATCATCTTCATCCAAATAGATTGTAAGCAGTGCTTTAGAAGTATCTGCCACCTTTGCCAAAGGCGTTGAAAGATTTACAGTCTGCCCTGCTTTAACAGATATATCATACAATACAAAGTTTTGGGCACTTATGTTTTTATCATTTATAGTTTTTATGAGTTGTTGCTTTCTTAACTCTAAATCAGCAATATTTGTTTTTAGATTATTTATCTCTTTTTGAGTTGAAAGATAGGAATTTTCACTGCTTACTACATCATAAAATTCTTTGTCTTTTTCTATACGGGATTTAATTTTTAAATTTTTTATTTTTGTATAGTTTTCTTTTTTTCTTTTTAGCATCTGCTTCAAATTTTTCAATACTTTTTCATTCAAAAGCAAAGTACTTTTTTGATAAATCAGTTTTTTATTAACAGCATTAAGTTCATCTTCATCAAGCTCAGAATCAATTTTTATAAACACTTTTTTTGAAAGCTTTTTACCAATCATATTATCATCAGTAAAGAG
>JAMORM010000031.1 GCA_027063585.1 Sulfurimonas sp.
TGGCACATCCTGGGAAAAAATTACTCTTTATGGGTGGTGAGTTTGCCCAGTTTAATGAGTGGCATTATGAAGCAAGTCTTGATTGGCATCTCTTAGAATATGCTCCACATCAAGGCGTACAAACTTGTGTCAAAACACTTAACAAACTCTATCGGGGTGAGCCCTCTTTACATAGAAATGATGTAGAAAAAGATGGTTTTTTCTGGATAGACGAGAATGATTATAGTGCGAATGTTATTGCCTTTGTCAGAAAAGGAGCACGGAATCAAAAAGCGGTTATTGTTATATGTAACTTTGCAGATAAAGAACATACAAATTACAAAGTAGGTGTGCCGACAAGAGGAGTATATACGGAAATATTTAACTCTGATTATGTAGATTTTGGAGGTGCAACAACAGGACTTCGTACTTTTAAATCTATTGCAAAAGAGCAGCATGGACGAAAAAATATGCTAGAAATTACACTACCGCCACTGAGTGTTATATATTTGAAAAAAATGAAATAAAAAGGGAAAAGATGATTACTTTTGAAAATGATTTTATTTGGGAAGTCGATGATAAAATAAACAGTGCAATGAAAGATGCTTTTGAGAAAATTTTAGATGAAAAAGAAAAAGGTATTTCAGGTTATTTTACCTTGGGGAACGATTCATTGCCAATTATGGAGGCTGCACAGGCATATGCCAAGACAAATGCCTTTGTAAAAAAGAGTGATACAATAGTTGTTATCGGTATTGGCGGTTCTTCTCTTGGAACAAAAGCGATAGATTCTATATTTAGGTACAAATACAAAAATATTAAAAAGATGCTTTTTTTGGAAAATCCCGATGAAATTGATTTCTCAGAGAAAATGGAGAAAATAGTAAAAGAAAAAACACTTTTTATTGTTGTTTCCAAATCGGGTTCTACTATTGAAACAATATCGATTTTTAAAGAAATTATAGAAAGGTTCTCACTTGATTATGCCGGAGAGGACAAAGAACAGCTTATAGCTATAACGGATGAAGCATCAGTTTTACATCAATTTGCCCAATATTACGGGATTAAATCTTATTTGATTCCAAAGAATGTGGGAGGACGTTTTTCAGTTTTAAGTGCTGTGGGAGTTGTGCCTTTGACAATAGCGGGTTATGATGTAAAAAGCATACTTGAAGGGGCATCCACTATGGTTGAGCGATTTTTTAATGCTAAAGAAAATCATATTCTGAAAAAAGCAGCATTTTTAAGTGTTTATAAAAAACAAACTCCTATAAATGTGGTCTTTTCATATGCAAACTGTTTGGAAGATTTTACCAAATGGTATGTGCAATTATGGGGCGAGTCTTTAGGAAAAATAGATAAACATGGAAACAACACAGGACTTACACCAATCGGTCATATAGGTTCAGTTGATCAGCACTCTTTTTTACAGTTAATCATGCAAGGTCCCAGAGATAAAACAGTGACATTTATAAAAGTTGATAATTTTGAAAAAGAGATCAAAGTACCAAATATTTCATTGAAATTTATTGAAAAAACAGACTATATTAACGGGTATAGTTTTAACGAACTGATAGATGGTGAGTGTGAAGCAACAAAAGAGAGTATAATAAAAGAGGGTATAAATGTTGATGGAATTACTTTGGATGTTTTAAACGAAAAAAATATCGGTAAGCTTATTCTTTATTATGAACTACTGACTTCCCTGTGTGGCATTATGCTCGGTGTCAATACGTAG
>JAMORM010000032.1 GCA_027063585.1 Sulfurimonas sp.
AACAGTTCCCATTCCTAAAAACATAAATTTTACTCCCTCCATTACGAGGTTAGTTTCCATAAAATTACCTTTTTCCATAATTTGTCCAGCTAGTATAGTACAAACTTGTTTAAATAAAGTTTGTCTCCTGTTTAAAGTGAAAGAAATTAACTTTGTTGTTACTTTTTTTAATTGATTCTAATATTTGATTAAAAAGATTGCGTTACAATGCTATAATTAAAACAAAAGGATTTTATTTCTTATGATAGCTGGAATGTATGAACAGGATTTTATAGCATATATTATTTTTGGACTTATTTTAAACTTTTTATTCTCTATACTTTTTGGAATTTATCTAAGTAAAAACATAGGTATACAGGAGATGATAGAGTCAAAAGGCGATAAAGAACAATCTGTTTTAGTGAGTCTGAGTCTATTTATTCCTTACGCAAAAATGCTCATAACACTCTACCGTGTTGCAATTTTACAACTCTTCTTTTTAAACAAAGGCTACTCACATAAAGAGTTCTGGATCTATATGACAAGCGAGCAACAAGAGTCACGATGAATGATTTTAAATTAAAGATAGTTCTAAGTGTTCTTGGAGGCATTCTTTTTTCTTTTATCTTTATTTTATTGGCATTTGTATTGCCCGTTGAAGATGAAAAAGCAAAAATTATCAAAAAACCAAAAGGAAAACTTGAGCAGATCTCTCACGCAGTGCGTGAGCGTTAAAACTACAGAGTGTTTTTGATATGAATAAGTTTTATAGTATCATAGGCACATTGTGGATTTAACTTAATAGCAGATACCTTCAATGCTTCCAAACAGACAACCAAATACTCCAACTCATCTCTTTTCATAAGCTCATAAAGTAGTTTCTCTGCATCTTTTATACGCAGATTTCTTGCAACACCCAAGTTTTTATGAGCAAGCTCTCTAAAAGGGGTGTAATCCATATTTATATGATTTGTCTGTGAATCAAAAAGAGTTTTAAGGTACTCCTCAAACTGAACCACAGAACGAATAATCTGGGCTACATAATCAGCCACAAGTTGATTCACAAGCTCTTCATCCAAACCAAGCTCTTCAACTGCTTTTTTAGAATCGTAACCGTACTGATGGATGCCTAAGTCCCGAAGAACTGTAGCCGTGAGATTATCATATATCTTTGTTGCATCTGCCAACAGAGCATCAGCGTCTTGCTTTTGTAAAATATAATCAAAAAAATTTAATTTTTGTAACATAGGGATAAGATAACATAATTTTTATCAAAAAATGGAGAAATTAGGGAGAAAATTACGGAAAAACTAAAAAAAACAAATGGATGCTACTTTAGCACCCATTTAAAAAGCTTATAATGCTTTTGTCATTATGCGATTAAGACGCATAGCAAAGTCAGCTGTATCATCCAACTCACGCCCGTCAAAAAGCTTCGCCTGATCAAAAAGAACATGCGCAGCATCCTCTATGAGATTTTGGTCACTTGTCTCTTTGAGTTTTTTGATTAACTCATGTTTTGGGTTGATCTCAAGTATTGGTGCTGGCTCAGGAACATCACCTGCTTGACCCATTTGCTTCATCATCTGTGCCATCATGTATGATGGATCATCTTTATCTACTTTAAGCGCAACCGGAGAGTCTGTAAGCTCAGTAGTCACCTCTACCTCTTTAATAGCCTCACCTAAGAAAGTTTTGAACTCTTTTGCAAGACCTTCAAACTCTTTA
>JAMORM010000033.1 GCA_027063585.1 Sulfurimonas sp.
TTTACAAACAGCGGCAGTATTACAGATACAAAAAAAGCGGGTCTTGCAAAATTTACTGCAAAACTCTTAAATGAGGGTACGAAAAAAATGGGTTCAAACGGCTTTGCCGAAAAACTTGAATCTCGTGCCATACACATTTCGGCAAGTACGGGAACGGAGACTTTTGTACTTGAGGCAAGTTCTTTAAAAGATGAGTTTAAGAATGCTTCTAAATTTTTAAATGATTTGCTAAAAGACCCGAATTATACCCCAGAAGCACTCTCAAAAGTAAAAACAATGACAATAGGCTCGCTCAGTCGTAAAGAGAATGATTTTGATTATGTCGCTTCCAATGAACTTAAAAAACTCCTTTTTCCCAACACACCTTTGGCACAGCCCTCATCGGGAACAGTAGAGAGTGTAAAAAGTATAGAACTTGCCGATGTAAAAGATTTCGTAAAACAACATCTGGTCGTTGCGCGTGCCATTGTCGTTGTCGGTGGGGATGTTGATATAAAAGAGGTAAAAAAACATATAGCTAAAATTTTAAATACCCTTTCAAAAGGAAAAAGCGAACCTTTGCCTCATTTTCGTGCGAGTGACAAACCAAAAGAGAGTATTCTCAAACGTGAGACAAAACAGGCATATATCTACTTTGGTTCACCATATAATATGGCAGTTAATGATGAAGATTATTATAAAGCCAGAGTGGCAACATTCATACTCGGAACAGGGGGTTTTGGAAGTCGTTTAATGGAAGAGATACGCGTAAAACGCGGACTTGCATATTCAGCGTACGCACGAGTACATGTAAGTAAGTCAAGTTCTTATTTAAACGGCTATCTGCAGACGAAGCTTGACTCTATGGAAGAAGCAAAAAAAACAGTTGTCAATGTGATTTCTGCGTTTGTGCATAAAGGCGTAAGCAAAGATGAACTAGAACAGACAAAAAAATTCCTGCTTGGAAGTGAACCTCTCAGAGTAGAGACAATGAGTCAAAGACTGCAACGCACTTTTATGGATTACTACAAAGGATTCCCTCTCAATCATTCCGAGCAGGAGTTGAAAAAGATAAAGAAATTAAAACTCAAAGATTTAAATGATTTTATAAAAGAACATACAGAAATTTTAGAGCAGAGTTTTGCGATAGTAACAAAGTAGTTTCGTGACACTCATAGGGCAGATAGACAGAATTCTTTTTGAGTCCGAGGGCTTTTTTATTGCTGTTTTAAAAAGCGGCGAGAAAATCAGTGGGACCTATTATGAGAGTGATGTTGAAAGTATTAAAGGGTCCGCGATTACGCTTGAAGGAGAATGGGTTGAACATAAAAAATATGGGAAAACTTTTAAGTTTGATACGCTCAAGGTCAATCAAAATGAACTCTTTTTCTTTTTAAATAAAATCATCAAAGGGTTTACAAAAAAACTCTCAGCCAATTTGATAGAACAGTTCGGCTCTGAAGAGTTGGTCAATATTTTAGACAATGACATAGAAAAACTTTTAGAGTTTAAAGGTATTAAAGAAAAACGCCTTAAAAAAATTCAGGCTTCTTGGAAACAGTTTCGTTCTATGCGCCGTCTTGGGGAATTTTTAACGCCTTATGATGTCACTCCGGCACTTTTGACTACCATTGCTTCAGCTATGAAAGATGTAGATGAACCCTGCACAAAAATCAAAGAGAATCCCTATATCCTTACAAATATTAACTCCATAGGATTTAAACGTGCTGATGAACTTGCTCTTAAAATGGGCGTAGCACCGGAGAATGAACAACGTATCAGTTCTGCTATGGATTATGTGCTTTTAAATTATTGTGAAGCACAGGGAAACAGTTGCATTGCAAAAGAGGTGCTTTTTAGTGGACTTGATGAACTTTTAGGATTTGTAAATAAACAAAATCTCTATGAAGCGGCTTTGATTGAGAGAGTTGCTGAGCAAAGCATTGTCATAATGAAAAATGAGCGGGTCTCTCCTGCGCGGCTTTATGATGCCGAAAAGTTTTTGTTTGATGATTTTACGGCACGTGCAAAACTTGACAGTGGCGGATTTGTCAAAGATCTTGATGCCTTTTTGTCCGAGAGTTCTCTCAAGCTTGGCGAGCAGCAAAGAAGTGCGGTGGAGATAATAAACAACGGAGTGTCACTGCTTTTTCTAGTCGGTTATGCAGGAACGGGAAAAAGTACGACAAGCAAAATAATTTTGGAACTGCTTAACACCCGTTATGATAAAAAAGAGATAATCACCTGTGCCTTAAGTGGTATAGCTTCTCAACGAATCAGCGACACGACGGGTTTTGAGTCTGCAACGATTCAGTCACTTTTGGTTAAACATGAGGGAAGTGACAAGTTTCCTTATTCGGTTGTACTTATAGATGAAGCTTCGATGATAAACTCCTCTTTATTTGCGCGGGTGATGCATAAAATTTCTAAAAAAGCTATAGTGATTATTGTCGGGGATGATGCACAGTTACCGCCTATTGGGGCAGGAAACGTACTGAGTGATGTACTGGCACTTGAATTCGTACCTACAGTAAAACTGACACAAATTTACAGACAGAGTGAAGAGCAGGCCATTACGCTCATAGCAAACCAGATACGCCAAGCCGAACTTCCCGATTACAGACAAAAATATGAAGATTTTGAGTTTGTGGATGTCAGCATACAAAATTATTATGCTTTGAAAAATCAACTCTCCCAAGAGGAATTGAAACAGCTTAGAGATGACAATTCTCAGCAGATTATTACCGAGATTATCCACCGTGTTGTTGCATCTATTGAAAAAGCAAGATACCGATTGAGTAACAAACAGATAAAAGAGTATTTAAACTATTTTCAGGTGATTACACCTATGAAAGGCGGTATATTAGGCTCAAATAATCTCAACAAGGTTTTACAGGAGTATTTTAATCCCAACCCGAAAAAGTGTGTCAAACGCGGAGAACTGGAATTTCGCCTGATGGACAAGGTCGTGCATACAAAAAACGAAAATATGGTTTCATGGAGTGGTGAGGGCTTTAAAGAGGGCGAAGATTCCTGTGATCGAAGAATTTTTAATGGCATGAGCGGACTTCTTTTTAAGATTGACGAGGAAGAGGAACAGCTCTTTGTCTTTTACCCAAATGAGGATGTGGTCGTACGTTATGAGTATGAGGAACTAAAATCACATTTGATGCTCTCCTATGCCCTGACGATTCACAAAGTACAGGGCATGGAGTATGACATTGTGGTTATTCCTATGAGTTTTACACATTACATTATGCACAATACAAAGCTGATATATACCGCCATTACACGAGCAAAACACAAATGTATCGTCATAGGTGAGGGCGGAGCCTTTGAGAATGCCTGCAGACGCGTTGATGTCACAAGAAGAGATACAGTATTGTTAGAACTTATGTGAAAAACACAGCATCATTGTTTCTATTTTTTTAAAAAGAATGTCTCCAATGCTTTTGCATCTTTAAGATTTTTAATATTTGTAATTTTGAGATTATCCAGTGTTACAACAACAATACTCTCTTTGTTCATTCCTTTTGTAAATTCTGCAGAAAGTCTATCATTGTTTATAAGAAGAATTGGAAATTTCAGCTCTTTTAAATCAGGTAAAATGAACATCTTTTTGATAAGACTGGGTGCGGATGATACATCTGCAACATACACAGCCTTATGTTTTGCTAAAAAGTTTGCAGGCTTGGATTCCAGAAATTCATTACAGGCATGTCCTATTGGTTTGGAAAATGAGAAAAATACAATTTTTGTATCTTTTGATAATTTTTGAGATTTTTCATTTTGATCTTTGAGGTTTAAATCTGCGAGACTTTT
>JAMORM010000034.1 GCA_027063585.1 Sulfurimonas sp.
ACAGCAAGTTTGGCTTCTACATTTTTGTTCTCATCACTTTTTGAGTTACATCCGATGAATGTCAATGCAAGTAGTAAACTTAAAATAATATTTTTCATATTTTCTCCATTTTATTTTTTTAACTCTTTTATCCAAGTTTGCATCCAGTTGTTTACTTCTGGACGAGGTGTTTCTAAAAACTCAAACACAAAACTATCTTCAAGCTCGCAAATTGCGATTGACTTTGGTCTAAAAGCTAATATTTCTACATTTTTTATCGTATGGCCAAAACAGAAAAGTAAATTTTTAGCATCTAAAATTCCTTCTTTTATCTCACCACCTAGCTCTTTAGTATGCGCATAATGATCAAAAACAGTAATAAAGACTGCCTCTGGATTTTCTTTTATTTTTGTTTGAAAATATTCAATAATTTGTGAAATATTTGAAATTTTTATCTCATTTTTTAGAATTTTAAAAGCATACATTGGGTGTGTATCCAACAAAATAGATCTTGTCATATTATATCCTTATGGTTTTTATTATAGTGTATTATATTCTTATTGGATTAACAGCGACTTAACTCTATCTAATAAAATATTTGTTAAAATCATAATAAAATTAAGGAATAATAATATGGCATGGGCAACAGCGAGACATATACTTGTAGATAGTGAAGAAAAATGTAATGAGTTAAAAACAGAGATTGAAAACGGAGCAGATTTTGCAGAAGTGGCAAAAGTAAATTCAACATGTCCTTCTTCGGCAAACGGCGGAGATTTAGGGAAGTTCGGACCGGGGCAAATGGTACCTGAGTTTGATGAAGCTGTATTTAACGGAGATGTCGGTGTTGTGTACGGACCGATTCAGACACAGTTTGGCTACCATCTTTTGGAAGTAACAGGCAGAGGATAGAAATGTCCGCAAAGGTAAAAGCAGCTGCAATTCAGATGTATATGAGTGCAGATAAAAACGCAAATATTGCAAAGGCTGAACGATTTGTTCGTGAGGCCGCTGCAAAGGGTGCGAATATCATACTTTTACCTGAGCTCTTTGAGACGCTCTATTTTTGCAAAGATATGGACAGAAAATATTTTGCTTGGGCACAGCCTTTGGAGAATAACTCTTTGATACAATATTTTGCAGCTTTGGCAAAAGAGCTGCATGTTGTTGTCTTAGTGAGTTATTTTGAAAAAGCGGATGGGAGTTATTTTAACTCGCTTGTCGTTGTCAATGCGGATGGCAAAGTGATGGATAATTACAGAAAAACACATATTCCCGACGGTCCGGGATATGAGGAGAAGTTTTACTTTAAACCGGGGGATACAGGCTTTAAAGTTTATGATACAACATATGGGAAAATCGGTGTGGGTATCTGCTGGGATCAGTGGTTTTGTGAAACTGCTCGGGCACTCACTTTAATGGGCGCAGAGATTATTTTTTATCCGACGGCCATAGGCAGTGAACCGGAAATTCATTTAGACTCCAAAGAGCATTGGCAAAGAGTACAGATGGGGCATGCCGCGACAAATACGGTACCTGTTGTTGTAGCCAACCGTACAGGAGTAGAAAAAGGTGAGAGCTGCGAACTAACTTTTTACGGCTCCTCTTTCATTACAGATTATACGGGTGTAAAGATTGCAGAGGCTTCAAGAGATGCAGAAGAAATTATTTACGCTGAATTTGATTTAAAAGAAAATGCAAAACAACGAGAATACTGGGGGTTGCTGCGAGACAGACGCCCTGAAATGTATGGGACTATTTGTTCAAAATAAGTGCTTCTAAATCTTCCAGTTTTGCGTTCGTTACATTGTGGAACTGCGTGCGGTTAAAAGTCTGCTGACGTTTAGCGAGCTGAGCGGTGTGCGTTGATATAAGAGTAAGCATTGTATCTTTTTCAATCTTGCCATCAAGATAATCCAAAACTTCTACAATACCGATAGCTCCCATAGCATGTGGGGCTCTTGTGTATTTTTGTTCCAAAAAGCAGACCTCGTCAATTAGTCCATTTTCATACATCTTTTGGGTTCTTTTTTCTATGCGCTTGCGTAAAATCTGGCGTTCTACATCAATATTATATATGTCCAAATCTTTAATGATTGGTTTTTTGGGATTTTGTCTAAACCATTCGCTTGGACTCATGCCTGATGCTTTATAAATTAAAAGGGCTTTTTCTATGCGGTATCTGTCATTGGGTGTTATTTTTTGCATATAATCCGCATCGATCTTAGATAAAAAAGTATAGCATTTGTGTAGATCTTTGAGTTGCTCTGTTACATGTAAGCTGTGTTGTGTCGTAATATTTGGCAGAGTGGAGAGCCCATCGAGTAAAGATTTGAGGTAAAAAGAGGTGCCGCCGACAATAACGAGGTTCTTATTTTCTTCGTTACATGTAGCAAGAACTTTTTTATATAAATTTGTAAAAATGTCAACACTGAAATATTCATTTATATAGAGTTCATTAATGCCGTAGTGCTTAACCTGTGTCAACTCGTCGCGCGAGGGTTTTGCCGAGACAATATCTACTTCTTTGTATATACTGAGCGAGTCTATTGAGAGTATATATGCATTTGTCTGCTGTGCAATTGCAATGGCTAAATCACTTTTTCCCGAAGCAGTAGGTCCGATAATGGCTATTTGTTTCATAATGGGATTATAACACAAGTACCTATTCTACAAGTTCAAAAAGTGCATGAATCGGATTATGGTCTGAGATTTTTTTCGTATCAATTGCCACTGCTTTTAGAGGTTTTATGCCGCGGTAATATATGTGATCTATAGTTTGTGAAAAGATTTGTTTGACATGATGTGACTCTTCAACAGTGAGTTTGTAAAGTTCTAATTCTTTTTGGAAATTTTCTAAGAATTGCAAACGTTTTTTATTCCAGTTGTTAAAATCTCCGCCGATAATTATCGGACCTTTGAATGTTTGGAGAAGATTTTTTATTTTTTGGAGTTCGTATTTAAAAGCTTTGTCTGAGACAAAATTAACGGCATGAATATTTGCAAGGTAAAGAGTTTGTCCGTTGCAGAGTTGATGCTGCGTGATTAAAAAACTTTTATGGCTGCTAAATCCCAGTTCTTTTTTTGTTGAAAGAGATGTTGTGATGTTATGAAAGGAACATTTTGCAGCCGTTAAAACACCAAATATATTTTGCTTTGTTTCTATGTTGGCTCCTAAAACATAAGAGTATTTTTCAAAGGCAAAGCTGTTTTGTTTTGGATACTTTACTTCTTGAAACATGAGTATATCACTCGGGTTTGTTTGCATAAGAGAAGAAAAACTTTTTTCAAAATTTTTGGTTTGATTCTCTTTGTGTATATTCCAAACCAATAAGGAAAATTTGCATGGCAAAACATTGGATTTGTGAATAAATTTTTTCGGTGTCTGTTTGGGAATAAACATATTTACAGCACTGGAGATGTCAGTCTTGCCAGACGTGTAGCAAGCTTGAAAAGAAAAGGTTGTTTTTCAATCGCTTCTATTTTGACTTCAGATGAGTGCTTAAAATCATTTTCTAACATCTCTTTTACCTTTTTTGAAAAAGAATCGTCTGCAACTAAAACCGTAATCTCAAAATTGAGTCTTAATGAGCGATTGTCAAGGTTTACTGTACCTATAGCAGCATGAGAATTATCAATTAGCATTACTTTTTGGTGTAAGAAACCGTCACTGTAGCGAAAAAATCTGACACCGGTTATACCAGCATTTTCAAAATAGGTAAATGCTGCGAGATAAACAAGGAGATGATCCGGTTTTTTTGGTATGAGAATCCGTACATCAACACCTCTGAGCCCGGCAAGTTGTAATGCTTGAATAATAGCATTGTCGGGAACAAAGTAAGGGCTTGATATCCATATACGTTTTGTTGCGGCATTGATTGCTTCAATAAACATCAGTGAAGCGGTTTCGAGTACGTCGGCAGGGGAAGACGGGACAATAAGAACTTTTTTATTTTCTGTTTTTGATGTAATGGGAGTCCATTGTAAGTGTGCAATAAAATATTCAGCCGCCCAGTACCAGTCTTCAATAAATGTTTTTTGAATCGCTATAACGGCAGGTCCCGTTATTTTGAGATGTGTATCTCTCCAGTGACCGAACTTTTTCTCTTTTGAGAGGTATTCATCACCGATGTTATGTCCGCCTACCCAGGCTGATTTTCCATCAACTACGACTATTTTTCGATGATTTCTAAAGTTGATTTGAAATCTGTTCTTTACACTTTTTTGTGTGTGAAAATTATAAACTTCTATGCCCGCTTTTTGCATTTCGTCTAAGAAGTCTTGAGAAAGTTCATAACTTCCTATTTCATCATATAAGAAGTGTATTTTAACGCCTTCATTTGCTTTTTTTATCAGACTTTGTTGTATTTGATGTCCAAGATTGTCATCACGAACAATGTAAAATTCCAAAAGTATATATTTTTTTGCTTCTTCAATTCCAACTAAAATACTTTGGAATGTTTTTTCGCCGTCTATGAGTAAATCAAGTGCATTTTCCTGAAGATACGGCATATTTACTAACTGCTGAACGGTTGTGTCAAAAATGTTCATAGAGTCTTCAGTGGCTGTATGACTTATTGTCTGTGTGACGATATTTTGCAGTTTCTCATCAACAAGTTTTTCTGCCTCTTTGCGTGCTGTGGTATAACCGTTGAACTTACTTCTGCCGAAAAACCAGTAAAGAGGAATGGCGATGTAGGGAAGGGTGATAAGTGATATGACCCATGCTGTCGCACCTTGTGAAGTCCTTGCGGTCATAACGGCATTGAAAGCAGATAAAATTCCAAGTACATAAACAAGCAGTACAAAAGTAAAAAGCATTATTTGCCTTTGTGTGAATTTTCCTCTTCTATGAGTTCGATATTCTTAGTTGTTTCATTTAAAAGTTTTGGCTCATTTACAGGTGATATATTGCCGCTGAGCGCTTTAATAAGTTCGCGTTCCTGCTCTTTTTCCAGTTTTCCGCTTGCAACGGTATCGATGATTTTTTCAGCAATGCGCATTTTTGTCATATTTTCCTGTTGATGAAAATATTTGTCTAAATTATCCTGATAGGCTTTGAGTTTGTCATCATGTCTGCGCTTAAAATAGTGATAAATAAAAAACGAGGCAATGATGAGAATTAAAAAGAGTATAAGTAAAAGATAGCGTTTTATCTCCATAGCATCTTGACGTTCTAAGTCACGCAGTTTTGCTTCAAATGCTTCTTTTTCTTTTGCCTGAACTAAAAGCATTTTTTCTTTTTCGGCTGCTGCTTCGAGTTTTATTTTTTCTAAAAGTTGTTCTTTTTCAAGTGTTGCCAGCGTAGTCTGTGAATTTATTTTTGCTAGTTCCTGCTCTTTTTGTGCATCTATTTTTTTGAGTTGGACCTCTTTTGTATTAGCGACTTTCTCTTCAAAAGCTTTTTTTTGTTCAAGTTTTTTGGCTGCTATGTCTTCTTTTGATTCAGTAAGATTACAAGCGCTAAAAAAGAGTATAAAAGAGAGAAAAATAATAAATTTCATTATTGTGTGAACCTTTGAAAATTTAGAATATTTTACTCAAATTTTTGTTTGATAGATATTAATTTTAATAACTTTGTAATACCTTATAGTGTAAACTCGATAAAAAAGATTTTAAATGAAGCAATACAATTACAAATATACAAATCGAGATGATTTTTATGAATTTTTGAAACAATCTGGCATTGATGTAAATCAAAAAAATATTTTAATTCAAATGTTTACTTCTCTTGATTCTAAAGTACAGATAGAAAATATTGCTTCACAAATACTCTCTGTTGTTACAAATGCAATACTTGTCGGTGCTTCAACTGCAGGAGAAATCATGAATGGGGAGATGCTCGATAAGAGTACAGTTATTAGTATATCTGTATTTGAAAAAACAACAGTTCATGCATATTATGATATAAATGAAGACTCTTATGCCTTAGGAGTGGGGCTTTCTCAAAAAGTTTTTGATAAAGATACAAAGTGTGCGATTACATTTTTAGACGGGCTTGAGCACAACGGGCAGGAGTATCTTCATGGACTCTCTTCGTTTAACTTTAATAAGGTGGCCATTGCAGGCGGTATGGCTGCAGACATGCTTCATTTTAAACAAACTTATACTATCTTTGGGAACAAAATTTTGGAAGGTGGTGCCATATGTGTTGCATTAAAAGGAGAAGCACTAGAGGTTTTTCAAGATTATAATCTAGGCTGGAGAGCCGTTGGTCCAACTTTTACGATAACTAAATCTAAAGGAGCCAGAGTCTACGAGATTGATAATCGTCCTGTAAAAGATGTCTATGCAGAAGTGCTTGGAGAATTTGCAGTAGATAATATGCCTGCTTCTACAATTGAGTTTCCTCTCATCCGTCAAGACGACAATATGCTTATAGCAAGATCAATGCTGAATGTATTTGATGATGGCAGTTTATTGTATGGCGGTAATTTAGAAGAAGGTGAAAAAGTTCGTTTTGGTATTGGTAGCAGGACTCTTGTCAATCAGTATAATTTAAAAGAAGAACTACAGGATCAGAAGCCTTTGCAGGCTTGTTTTATCTACTCTTGTATTGCAAGAAAACAATTTTTAGATAAAGAACTCGAAAAAATATTTCGCGTACTTGAAAATATGGCACCAACAAGCGGATTTTTTACTTTTGGAGAA
>JAMORM010000035.1 GCA_027063585.1 Sulfurimonas sp.
GGACGAAAAACCAGAACTTAATATTACTCCGCTTGTGGACGTAATGCTTGTTCTTCTAGTGGTTTTGATGGTAATTGCTCCAAATATTATTTATGAAGAAAATATAAAACTGCCACAGGGTTCTACAAGTCAGCAGCTATCAAAAATACCGCCGGTGCATATAACAATAGATAAAGAAAGAAATATAAAGGTCAACAAAGATACTTATCTTTTAAATGCTTTTATGGATAACTTTTCTTTGTATGCAACGAAGTTAAATAAAAAAGCAACTGTGCTTATCAGTGCAGACAAACGTTTGGATTATGGTGTAGTTATGTCAGTACTTGCTGCGGTAAAACAGGCCGGCTTTACTGAGGTATCTTTAGCTACAAATGGATAATAGCAGCCGTTATTTTTATATAAGTGGTTTACTATCACTCTCTCTTTTTGCGTTATTCTTATTTTCATTCATGTATATGATGTTCAATGTATCAAAAACAAAAACGTATGGCTATAAAAAAGAAAATTATATTTCAGTTTCAATTAAAATGACAAACAGCAAACATTCTGCAAAGAAGACGGTGTCTAAAGCTCCCCCTTCAAGTAAAAAACCCGTAAAAAATGTAGATATAAATAATCTTTTCAGTGATGTATGGACAAAAAAAATAAACAACAGCGTGAAAAAACCGTCTAATACTCATGAAATTAGACGAATCGAGCAAATACAAAAAAAGATTAGTACAACAAAACAAAACAATGTAGAATCAGTAGCTAAAAAACTTGAGAGTCTGCAAAACACTCATTCTCAAACACAAGAAGAAGCGGCATCCGCAGCTAGTGAAGTTAATGAATATTTAGCTAAAATTCAAGATATTGTTTATCAACATTTTAATGTGCCTCAAAACAGTGAAGGTAATAGTGTAAAAACCGTGATAGAACTTGATCCGTTTGGAAAACTTATTGATTTTAGAATACTGAGTTATTCTAATAACGAAGCACTGAACCAAGAGGCAGATATGCTGAAAGAACGATTGAAAAATATTGTATTCCCTGTGAATCCAAAAAACAGATCGAGTAAAACGATTGTAATATTAATTTCTAAGGAGTAGATTTTGAAAATATTTTTTTCATTATTCATTTTGGTAAACTTTTTATTTGCAGGTGATGCAACTATAGAAGTAGTAAAAAAAGCAGATTCTTTGCCTTCTTTAGCAGTTGAAGATGCATCTATCAGTTATGATGATACGTTCAAATTACGTTTTTTTAAATCTCTGGTTGCTGACTTGAATGTTATATCTTTGTTTAATGTAGACAGACATCACAGACTTGTAAACTATGATGATACAAATGTTTTAGTTGAAAATAAAGATATGAACTATGTTCTGCGATACAAAATGTTTGAAGATGATAACAGAGCTTTAAATATTGAGATGAAGCTTTTTAACAGAGATGAAGAAGTGTTTTCAAAACGCTACAGAGTGAATAAAAAAAATATTTACATGTTTATATCTCATGCAATGGCTTATGATATCAATGAGTTTATGGGTGAACCCTCAGTTGAATGGATGAAAAGAAAAGTTATCTTTGCCCGCATCGTCGCTCCAAAAAAGAGTGAAATAATCATAGCCGATTATACATTGTCTTATCAACATGTTATTATCAAAGGCGGACTTGATATTTTTCCAAAATGGGCAAACAAAGCGCAAAATGCATTTTATTATACATCATTGGATCCATTGAAACCTACTTTAAAATATGTAGATATAAAAACTGCAAAAGTAAAAAATATTATATCTTCTGATGGAATGATGGTTTGTTCTGATGTGAGTGAAGATGGAAAAAGCCTCCTTTTAACTATGGCAAGAGATGGACAACCGGATATTTATTTATACAATACAGTGACAAAAAAGTATAAAAGAATTACGACATATAGCGGAATAGATGTAAATGGTCAATTTATGGGAAATAATAAAATAATTTTTATTTCATCTCGTTTGGGATATCCAAACGTTTTTTCTAAAAGATTGGACACCGGGGTAGTTGAACAAATGGTCTATTATGGAAAAAGCAATTCTTCATGCAGTGCACAGGGACATTACATTGTATACGAAGCGCGTGAAAGTTCCAATGCTTTTAGTGTAAATACATTTAATTTGCATCTTATTTCAACAAAAACAGATTTTATCAGAAGGCTGACTGCTACAGGTATAAACGAATTTCCAAGATTTTCAAAAGATGGTGATGCTATTATATTTATTAAAAATTATAAATCACAGAGTGCTATTGGAATAATACGATTAATGCACAATAAAAATTATCTTTTTCCGTTAAAATCAGGAAAAATACAATCTATGGACTGGTAAACATTAAGTGTTATTCACTTATTACATTTTTTTGGTATAATATATTAATTTTAAAATTGAGGAAATAAATAATGAAAAGCATAGTACTTTCTAGTGTTGTGACAGCACTTTTAGTTTTTAGTGGATGTAGCACAAAAGAACCTGCAGTTGATAATAAAACTGAAGAGGTGGCATCTCCGGTAGCACAAGAGGTTGAAGCGGTTACGACAGAAACTGTTGCAAGTGAAAACAGCACTATCAACTCATCGACTAATGAGTTAAGCATGAACGCAATAGAATCTAAACTTCCAACGATTTACTTTGATTTTGACAAGTATAACATCAAACCTGAGATGCAAGAAAAAATTGATACAGCGGCTGAACTTGGCAAAACAAAAGCAAAATCATTTAGTATAAAACTTGAAGGTAACTGCGATGAGTGGGGAAGTGATGAATATAACTTTGCACTTGGACTGAAACGTGCAAATGCTGTAAAAAAGGCTTTAGTAGCTGACGGTATTGATGCTTCTCGTATTTCTATGGTAAGTTATGGAGAGAGCAACCCTGTATGTACTGAACATACAAGAGAATGTTGGGCGAAAAACCGTCGTGTGAACTTTAAACTTTTACCATAAGTTTTTACATGAAAAGCACTGCAAAAGCTTTAGTAGTCGTTGTTTTTGTGTCTTCACTGTCATTTGCTGCCGAACCATCTGCGTTTGGAGCAGGTGATTTGACTGCACCGAATCCATATGGACTCACTCCAAATGAAAAAGTTATATTACAAACAAAAGATACTTTAAAAAAAGTTGCTATCAATACTAAATCCCAAGCCAATGAACTTGATTCTTTGCGTGAGAGAATCGATGGTATACAGAGTATTGTGGAGAATTTAAGTATAAAGTCTCATAATAATAAAATCAACTTACAAAAGCTCAAAGAAGAAAATCAAGTAAATATTGACAATATTCATGAGTTTCAAACCAGATTGGGTGAAGAAATACATAATAATACGCAGGAAATAGAAAAACTCAAGGCTATGGTTTTGGAACTTTCCAAAGTTATAGATAAAATAAATGCTGCATATGTAACCAAAGATGAATTTAATTCTTTAGTAAATGATGTAAATAGTTTTAAAACGTTAGTGACAAAAGAGATAAAATCGAAAAAAAGCACTATAAAATCTACTAAAACAAGTAGTGCAAAATTGTATAATCAAGCAAAAAAATATTTTGATAAAAAGTATTATACAAAAGCGATACAAAACTACAAAGAGCTCATTAAAAGAAAATATAAACCGGCTTATGCTCATTATATGATTGGCGAAATGAACTTTAAAAGAAAAAATTATGCTGAGGCGATATCATATTTTAAGAAGAGTGCTTCTTTGTATGATAAAGCTTCATATATGCCTAAGTTAATGCTCCATACTGCAATAGCGATGGATAAAACAGGTGACAAAAAACATGCAAAAGCATTTTATAATGCGTTAGTTGCAAAATATCCTCAATCAAAAGAGGCTAAAGAGGCTAAGAAATATTTAGGATTAAGCTAGATAAATAGTTAGATAAATATTGATTTTTCAGCAATAATATATATTATTATGATAAAATCTCAAAAATAAACAAAGGTGAAATAATGGCAATTCAAGACAATCAAATAGTGTCAATAGAGTATGAAGTACGCGACGGCGATCAAGTAGTAGACAGCAATATGGGTGGTGCTCCATTAGTATTTATGTATGGAAAAGGACAAATAATTCCAGGATTAGAGAATGGAATTAAAGATATGAATATCGGCGATAAGGCAGACGTTTTAGTAAAAGCTGCAGATGCATATGGTGAGTATAATGCAGAAGCGACACAAGAAGTTCCAAAAGAACAATTTGCCGGTATTGAATTGACAGAGGGTATGACTCTTTACGGCCAAGGCGAAGATGGCGGAACTGTACAAGTTACTGTTAAAGAAATTAAAGACGACAGTGTTGTTATTGATTTTAATCACCCTCTTGCCGGGAAAGATTTAATGTTTACAGTTGCCATTAACAATATAAGAGATGCTTCTGCTGAAGAAGCTATGACAGGTGTTCCAGAAGAAAACAAACCTTCTGATGATGAACATAGTTGTGGAACAGGCAGCGGCAGCAGCTGTGGATGTAACTAAGTTTATAACTGCTTGCGAAGCTTCTTTGCAAGCTAAAAAGACAGCTACTCTTTTAAAAACATTAAATGTAAACACTCTTATTACGGGTGAGATTGGTGTTGGAAAAAAGAGTTTAGCCTCTTTTATACTTCCGGATGCATTCTTTATTGATGCATCTAATTTTGATGAGTTACTCCTTGCATTGGAAAATTCAGAAAATATCATAATCACTAACCTTGACAATTCACCCAATTTAGAACGTTTAATGCAGGCTATTAAAGAAAACAATGTAAGAGTAGTGGCTACTGCGAAAGAGTCATTTTCACATAAAATGACAGATGATCTTTTTAGCGTAAAATTTAATGTACCTCCATTAAGAGAAAGAATGGAAGATGTTGAAGAACTTCTGAAGCAATTTATTTCAGATGCGATGATACTTTTTGGTAGTAATAATGATTTTGATGTAAGTAATTTTAAACCTGATTTATCACAAAATGCGCTTTCTTTGAAAAGACAAGTTATGATGAATTATTTACTTCAAGATGTCAAAGATACGGAACTGATGGATATTATAGAACAATATTTATATGATAAACTCGGTTCTAACAGTGATTATAGAACTCTTTTGTATTTATATGAAGTACCTTTAATAAAAGCCGGATTGCATAAATTTAAATCACAGGTCCAGTTAGCGGACAAATTGGGATTAAATAGAAATACTTTAAGAAAAAAAATAGCGGAACATAAAAAATATATAGGAAAAAAGATATGAAAAAAACAGCAATGATATTTGCAGGACAAGGCTCTCAAGCAGTTGGCATGGGAAAAGATTTTTATGAAAATTCAAAACTTGCTCGTGAAATGTTTGAAAAAGCAGGTGATAGAATAGGTGTTGATTTCAAAGAGATAATATTTGAAGAAAATGACAAACTAGGGCAAACTGCTTATACACAGCCTGCAATTCTTTTGGTGCAGATGATTGCTTATAAGCTTTTTGAGCAAGAATGTCCAGATATTAAAGCAGAACTATTTCTAGGGCACTCTTTAGGTGAATTTTCAGCTTTATGTGCAGCAGGTGCTATTGATTACGTGGATGCTGTTGAGCTTGTGCATAAACGTGGAGCTTTAATGCAAGAAGCCTGCGAGGGAAAAGATGCAGGCATGATGGCAATAGTCGGCCTTGATGATGCAAGTGTTGAAAAAATTTGTGCTGACGCGCAGAGCGAAGGCAAACAAGTATGGCCGGCAAATTATAATCAAGACGGCCAGCTTGTTGTAGCTGGAAATAAAGCAGACCTTGCTTCTCTAGAACAGACTTTTAAAGATGCTGGTGCAAAAAGAGCATTGCTTTTAAATATGTCTGTGGCGTCACACTGTGATATTTTAACTCCTGCACAAGAACCGCTTGCCGAACTTATGGAAAAATATATAAAAGATAATTTTGAGGCGCCTGTTATTTCAAACGTAACGACAAAGCCATATAGTACAAAAACTGAGGCCGTAAAACTTTTAAAAGATCAATTGGTAAAACCGGTAAAATATAAACAGTCTATACAGGCAGTAGCCCCTGAGGTTGATATGGCAATTGAGTTTGGAAACGGGGTAGTGCTAAAGGGTCTCAACAGAAGAATTGCAAAAGATTTAAAAACACTCAATGTTTCTGATATGGCATCTTTAGAAAAAGTAAAAGAAGAAGTTTGCTTATAAAATGAGAGTTACGCTTGCACAAACGTTACCGAAGCTAAATCGCTCAAATCTTAATGATGTGGTTGCGATTATTAATGCACAAAAACATAGTTCGGACTTAATAATATTTCCTGAACTTGCTTTAAGTGGATATCTGTTGCAAGATAAGCTTTTTGAAGATGCTTGGTTACTTGAAGAATTGAAAGTTTTTGAAGATTTAAGTAGAGATATTGATATTGTCATTGGCGTTGCATTAAAAGATGGAGAAGTCTTTAGAAATGTAGGGCTTTACTATGCAAATGGTAAATTTATATCTCAGCATATAAAAGTGCATCTGCCCAATTATGGAATGTTTGAAGAAGCAAGATATTTTGAGGGTGGTAATAAATTTGAAGCATTTACGGTTAATAATAAAACTACAGCAATGCTTGTGTGTGAAGATTTATGGCATAAAAGCGTGCATACAGAACTGAAGAGACTTAGCCCTGATGTAATTATAGTTTTGGTGGCATCTCCCGCTCGTGGATTTACTGATAGTGGACTTGAGATACAGGAGAAATGGTACAACATTATTACAAAAGTAGCAAAAGAGTGCAATGCACAACTTCTTTTTGTGAACCGTGTGGGCTTTGAAGACGGACTGGGCTTTTGGGGCGGAAGTTGTATTGTTAATACTCGTGGAGAAATTACTCATAAACTACCGCTTTTTAAAAAAGATATACAGACATTTATAATAGAGGAATAAATATGACATTAGCAATAATGGGAGCAATGCCTGAAGAAATTGCACCGATTTTAGAAAGATTAGGTGAATACAAGACAACGATTTATGCAGGAAACAAATATTATGAAGCGAGTTATAAAGGGCTCAAACTTGTCATAGCATACTCAAAAATAGGGAAAGTATTCTCAACATTAACGGCTACAACAATGTGTGAGCATTTTGGCGCACAAAAGCTTTTGTTTTCTGGTGTTGCCGGAGCGATATCATCAAAACTAAAAGTAGGGGACCTGATTGTGGCAACAAAACTTGCTCAACATGATTTAGATATTACCGCTTTTGGTCATCCGTTTGGATATGTGCCTGAGGGTGCAGTATATGTTGAGGCTGATAAAGAATTAATTGCGCTCTCTAAAGAAGTAGCTACAGAAATGGGTAAAAGTGTGCAAGAAGGTATTATTGCAACAGGTGATCAGTTTGTAGCAGATGAGAAAAGAAAAAACTGGATTGGTGAGACATTTAAAGCTGATGCACTAGAGATGGAGGGGGCAAGTGTTGCTGTTGTATGTGATGCTTTGGACGTGCCGTTTTTTATTCTGCGTGCTATCAGTGATGCAGCGGATATGGATGCAAGTTTTTCTTTTGATGAGTTTTTAGAAACAAGTGCGGTTGAATCTGCTGAATTTGTTATGAAAATGGTGGACAAACTTGTCGGTTAAACTCTCTAAAAAAATTATGTCAAAACTTGGTAAAACAAATGCCGAGTTTAAATTGATAGAAGAGGGTGATAAAATTCTTGTCGGACTCAGCGGAGGAAAAGACTCCCTAACGATGATTCATGCTATGAAAGAGCAGCAACGCCGTGCTCCTTTTGCATTTGAATTTATTGCTGTTACCGTAAGCTACGGTATGGGTGAAAATTTTGATAAGCTTTCTGCTCATTGTAAGAAGTACGGCATACAGCATGTAATAAAAGAGACACAAACCTATGTTTTAGCAAAAGAGAAAATCCGTAAAAATTCTTCATTTTGTAGTTTTTTTTCTCGTATGAGACGCGGTTATCTCTATAGTGTTGCAAAAGAACTTGGCTGCAATAAAGTCGCACTCGGGCATCATATGGACGATGCGGCAGAGAGTTTTTTTATGAACTTTATCTATAACGGACAGATGCGAAGCCTTGCACCAAAATATACGGCGCAAAACGGGCTTGTAGTAATTCGTCCTTTGATTCAAATGCGTGAGCGTCAACTTCGTGCTTTTGTAGAAGATAACGGTATCGAAGCCATAGGTGATGAAGCTTGTCCTGCTATGCGTTTTGATGTGAAAATGCCTTATGCAAGAGCACAAATGAAAGAGATGCTTGCAAAAATGGAAAAAGAGCATCCGCAACTCTTTACTTCACTCAATGCCGCTTTTAAAAATATAAGTGTTGATAGCTTTTTTATGACTGAGGAGTAGCATCTTCATCGTAAATGACAGCGGTTCCTGCAATCAAATCATGTAGTCCTCTTTTGTCTTTTCTAAAGGCAACCATCAAAAAACCTATACCAAACAACAGTAATGAAGGAATATAAGCAAGAGAACGGGTAAGCGCCTGTTTGTTTGTGATGTCTTTCCCTGTGTGTGTATCAACTATTTTTACATGTAAAAATTTTTTCCCTGGAGTGGCTCCTTGCCATTTATCCCAAAATATGACTGTTAAGATTAAAACTGAAAGCTCAAAAACAAGTTCCCATGTAAAAGAAGTTTTAGGCTGGTTGTCCAGTGCATGCGTATTTCCGCTCATCGCCATTTGTATATTTTGCTGGTATTGGGCAAAGTCAAACCAGTTTCCATCACTTATAAAATAGATAAGAATGCCAACTGGTAGAGCAATAAAGAGAGTATCTAAAAATGAAGCAACAAAACGAATCCAAAATCCAGCAGGTTTAACTTCATTCATAGATTAATTACACATGGTAGTTCGGTGCTTCTTGTGTGATAATAACATCATGGACATGAGACTCTTTAAGTCCAGCTGATGTGATTTCGACAAATTCTGCTTTGTCCCAGAATGCTTCTATGCTTTCACTGCCGCAGTAACCCATAGATGAACGTAATCCACCCATCATTTGATGCACGATGCCGGCGATGGAACCACGAAAAGGAACGCGTCCTTCAATACCTTCGGGAACAAGTTTATCAGAAGCTGTTCCTTCTTGGAAATATCTATCAGTTGAACCTTTTTGCATAGCTCCTATTGAACCCATTCCTCGGTATGATTTATATTGACGGCCTTGAAACATTATAGTCTCTCCCGGAGACTCTTCTGTACCGGCTAAAAGACTTCCTGCCATTACACAGCTTGCACCTACTGCAAGTGCTTTTGCAATATCCCCAGAGTATTTAATTCCGCCATCGGCTATAACAGGAACACCATGAGGACGTGCTACCTCTGCACACTCATCAATAGCCGAAATTTGTGGTACACCGACACCCGCAACTATACGAGTTGTGCATATTGAACCAGGCCCGATTCCTACTTTGACCGCATCTGCCCCTGCTTCTATGAGAGAAAGTACTGCTTCTTTTGTCGCAATATTTCCGGCAATTACATCCACCTCTAAAGAGTCTTTTATTGCTTTTACCGTATCTAAAATACCTTTTGAATGGCCATGTGCAGAATCAAGTACAAGTACATCCGCACCGGCATCTACAAGTGCCTTTGCTCTGTCCATCTGTCCGACACCTATTGCTGCACCGACGATGAGACGACCAAATGCGTCTTTATTTGAGTTTGGATACTCAATGCGTTTTTTAATATCTTTAATAGTTACAAGACCTTTTAAAAAGCCTTCATCATCAATGATAGGGAGTTTTTCTATTTTATTTTGGTGCATAATATCAGCAGCCTCATCAAGGGAGATACCTTTTTTAGCAGTAATCAATGGCATTTTTGTCATAACTTCTTGAGCACTTTTACGCATATCTTTCTCAAATCTCATATCACGGTTTGTGAGAATACCAAGCAGTTTATTATGTCCGTCTACAACAGGAACACCGGAGATTTTAAATTCTTTCATAAGTGCTTCTGCATCGGCTAAAGTAGCATCAGGATGAACATAAATCGGATCAATAATAATGCCGCTTTCAGATTTTTTAACTTTTCTAACCTGTTTGCATTGGGTTGCAATATCCATATTTTTATGAATTATTCCAATACCTCCAAGTCTTGCCATTGCAATAGCAGCTCGATATTCGGTTACAGTATCCATAGCAGCTGAAACCATAGGAATTTTAAGGCTGATGTTACGAGTGAGTTTTGTTTCAAGAGAGACTTCTTTTGGAAGTACTTCAGAATATTGTGGTACTAAAAGTACATCTTCAAATGTCAGGGCGCGTTTACGAATTCTCATGGGTATCCTTT
>JAMORM010000036.1 GCA_027063585.1 Sulfurimonas sp.
AATTACATAATATTCTTGTTCGATATCTGTATTTGTAGTTTCACCTTTTGTGATTGAAACAAAAGCAGGATCTTTTAAAATTCTGTTTGCAAGATTTTTTATAGGCTGCGGCATAGTTGCAGAAAATAGCAATGTCTGTCTGTCTGTTGGAAGGTATGAAAAGATTTCATTAATATCATCCAAAAATCCCATATCAAGCATTTCATCAGCTTCATCAAGTACAACCACACTTGGTGCAAAGTTATTCAACATATTTCTTTTTAAAAGATCTAGCATTCTACCAGGTGTTGCTACGACAACACTGGCACCGCGTCCTATAAGATCAAGTTGACGTTTGTATGAGCTTCCACCATATACTGTTACAGTTTTGACATTTAAATTGCGACCATATTTGAATATTTCATCGCTTACTTGTGTTGCAAGTTCCCGTGTAGGTGTAATAACAAGCATTTCTACATTGCCGTTAAGTTTCATGTTTGAGAGGACTGGAAGTGAAAAAGCAGCTGTTTTTCCTGTTCCTGTATGTGCCTGTCCAACCATGTCTCGGCCTTCTAAAATGATTGGGATTGCCTCTGCCTGAATAGGTGACGGAACTGTAAATCCAGCGAATTTAACACTTTTAAGTATTTCAGGTTTTAAACCTAAATCATCAAAAGTGATTGTAGGTTCTTCAGTTGTTGTTTCGTTTGTTTGTTGTGCATTTTCTTGCATCATTATCCTTTTACGACTGTTTATTGCAGTCTTTTCATAATATCAAGGAGATGACGCAAGTTTTACTAAAATTTCCACTAAAGTCTATCAGGGCATCTTCCCCTTAAAATATTTGTGAAATTATATCTAAATTTTTCTAAGTTTATATTAAAGTTATGAATATTTTTAATTAATTAAGTTTATACTGCTACAAATTATCATTACATGGAAAAATTCAGTATAATACTTTCAGAAAAATAACATAAGGTTTTGTATGAATGAAAATATATATTTTGCTGTAATTGCTTTTTTAGTTTTGTCTTTTTTGATTGTTTTATTTTTTTATTTTAAAGAAAAAAATATGAAACAGAGCTTACATGTAAAGGAGGAAGAACTCCAAAGCTCTTATTTTACGCTTAGCAGCTCTTATGAGCAGTTAAAAGAAGATTATAATGCCTTAGAAATTGAATATGCAGTGTTAAATGCCAGATATGCAGATGAAATAAAGGCATCAAGTGAAAAATTAGAAGTTTTACAAAATGCAAAAGATGAGCTTTCTCAGGAGTTTAAACTTTTGGCGAATAAAATATTTGAAGACAAATCAAAACAGTTTACATCTTCCAATAAAGAGCAACTAGAACTGCTTTTAAAACCCTTTCGAGAACAGATAACAAATTTTTCCAAAGAAGCAAGAGAACAGTTTGAAGTTGAACTTAAAGACCGTCATCTGCTTAAAGATGAACTTAAACGACTCAAACAAATGAATGAAACTTTGGCAAATGAAGCACTGAACCTGACGAATGCACTTAAAGGTGAAAATAAAACACAAGGCAACTGGGGCGAATTAGTTTTAGAAAATATTTTAGAACAATCAGGACTACGTGCGGGTGTCGAATATGAACTTCAAGCAACATTTAAATCCAACGAAGGCAAAACATACAGACCTGATGTCATCATTCATATGCCGCAAAATAGAGATATTATAGTGGATTCAAAAGTATCTCTTACAGCCTATGAAAGATTTGTTAATGCCGAGGAGCCTGAGCAAAAAGCAAAAGCGTTAAAAGAACATATTGCAAGTATATCTGCACATATTAAAGAGTTGAGTGCGAAAAATTATGAAAAGCTTGAAGGCGTAAATACACTTGATTTTGTTCTGCTTTTTATGCCGATAGAGGGGGCTTTTTTACTGGCACTTGAGCAAGACGGAGAGTTTTTCAAACGTGCGTATGAAAACAATATTTTAGTCGTGTCCCCGTCAACTCTGCTTGTAACACTTAGAACTATCGAGCATATTTGGCGAACGCAACGACAAGAAGAACATGCCAAAAAAATTGCTGCCGAAGCTGAGGCAATGTATGACAAGCTTGTGCTTTTTGTTGATGAGATGAAACATATAGGTTCGCATCTGCAAAAAACGCAAGACTCTTATGATAAAGCGATGAACAGATTAAGTACAGGACGCGGCAATGTGATAAAAAGAGCGCAAAATATGAAAGCTTTGGGACTCAAACCTAAAAAAGAGCTGCCGCTACAGAGTGAAAATGATATGGAAGAAGCATGAAAATTCAGACAAGATATAATTATGAAAAGTTATGGGCTCCTACATCCCAAAAAGATATATTTAAAATTATCGAAGAAGAAGTCGGTAATGCTGATATAGAGGGAGTATATGCCTATATAAAAGAGGCTATAAAAGGCGGCAAAGAGATAAGTGTCGGTTCTTGTAAATTTAGAATAAATAAAAAGGATTAAAATGTTTCAAAATCCGGATATAGCAAAATTATTGCTGAGAGTAAGTTTAGGTGTCTTAATACTGTTTCACGGGATTCATAAAGTGATACACGGTATAGGTGGTGTTAAAAGCTTAGTTGTGAGTGCGGGGTTACCTGAATTTTTGGCTTACGGCGTCTATTTTGGAGAGTTAATTGCACCGATATTTATTATTTTAGGGCTATATGCAAGAGTTGCGGCAACAGCTTTATTTTTCAATATGTTGGTTGCAATATATCTGGCATATGGATTTTCACTGACACTCTCAAAGACTGGAGGCTTGTCTTGGGAAACACCCTTGCTTTATCTGATAATGTCTCTGCTTGTAATACTTTTTGGAAGTGGAAAATACGCAGTAAATTCCAAATAAATATAAAAGCTCTCTTGCTCTTCGGAACCCGTACTTTCTATGCTAAAGCATGACTTAGAAAAAAACTAAATTTTTTTCTGTAGTGCGGGCTTTGTGTCTTTAAAGATTAAGGCCTAGGTTAAAACCTAGGTTCCGAGAAAACATTGAGGTTTTAATCTGGCTGAGAGTGGCAGGAAAAATTACGGATGTTTTACTTTTATGGTAGAGTTTAAACTCCATCCAATAACCAACATACAAAAAATAACTCCATATGCCGGTAAAATATTATAAGCATTTAAAAGATAAACAAGCCAAAGAAGAATCGCTCCAAGCGGGGTAGGCACTCCTGTAAAATACTTCTCAACTTCACCTGCATCCGCATGTAAATTAAAATGTATAAGACGGCGAAGTCCAGATATTACATAGTATATACTTACAACTGCCGCTACAATAAGCCAAAATCCATGCAAAGAGGGTGCATAAGAAGCTTGAAATATTAAAAATACAGGTACAAGTACAAAACTCAAGAAGTCCGCAAAGCTGTCAAGCTGTACGCCAAACTCGTTAGAGAGTTTATATTTTCTGGCAATCTTTCCGTCAAATATGTCAAAAGCACCGCCAATCCATGCTAAAATTATTGCCAAAGTGAAATTGTTTTGCGTTATAAAATAGGTTGCTAAAAGTCCTGCTGTTATGTTGACAAATGTGAACATATTTGCAAGATTAAAGTGTGAAGAGGGTGTCCATAAGAATTTCATAGTGATATTTACCTTCATAATTAATAGCTGAAATTATAGCAAAATCATATTAAACAGAAACAAGTAATTAAGTAGATTCTAAGTTGATATAGATTATCATTTGCAAATAAAAAATCAATGGAAAAGTTTATGAAAAGAAATATTATAACAAGTTCACTTTGTCTTGTTCTGAGTACAGGTATTTATGCAGCCCAACAAGAAGTACAAACAGATAGTCGCCTGCACTCTGTAAGAGAGAATATAGATCAAGAAGCAGTTATGCAAAAAAAAGAAATTTCAGTCACTAATAATATAAAACATATGTTTAAAGATGCAAGAATTTCAGGACAAATAAGAACAATGTATTCAGGCTATGAACAAAAAGAGTCAAATGTAGATAATAATTATGCAACGGCTCTTGGTGGCAAATTAAAGTATGAGTTGGCGGAATTAAACGGCTTTAATGCGGGTGTTGCTTTTTATACATCACATGATTTGAATTTTGTAACAGGCGAAAATACACACCATAACAATGAACTCTCCTCAAGTGATGGCAGTTATACGCAGCTTGCCGAAGCATACGTGAATTACAACTACAAAGATTTGAATTTTAGAGTAGGGCGTCAGATTTTAGACACACCTTTGGCTGACAGTGATGATATTCGTATGATTAGTAATACTTTTGAAGCTTATACTGCCACATACAGTTATAAAGGATTTGACTTTATGGCAGGAAATATTCAGTCTTGGCAAGGTGGTGATGCCGATTTAGACACACCTTGGGTGCAAACCGGACAAAACGGTACTAATTTTGGGGGAGTATCTTACAGTGATATGTGGGAACTCAACCTTTGGTATTATAATATTACAGATACAACGAATGCCTTTTATTTTGACGGCGGAATTGAATATGAGATGAAAAATGACATATTAATTCACTCTATGGTACAGTATTTAAATGAAACAGAATTATCCACAAGCGGATATGCAACAACAATTTATGGCGCTTTATTGGAAGTTGTAACACAGGGTGCAAGTTTGAGTATTGCTTATGATAAATCTTTGAATGATGCATCTACAGCTAGTTTTAGCGGCTTTGGAGGCGGAACACTCTTTACAAGTATGGATACATTGATTTTGGATGACATAGCAGACGACAGAGATGCCCATGCTTTAGTGGCTTCATTGGGTTATGAAATAAACAAGTTTAATTTTTTGTATGCTTATGGAGACTTTAAAGGGGAAAAAAATAGTTTGGCAAAGCGTGCTCATATTATAGAACAAGATGTAAGTTTAGAGTATAATGCAAATGACGAATTTTTAGTGGTCTGTGTCTATAGCAGACAAGAAGATAAAGAAAATGCACTGAAAACAGATCATGATTGGAATCATTTTCGGTTGATGTTAAATTATAATTTTTAAAAGAAAAGAGTAAAAAATGAAAAGATTGATAGATTGTGAAAAAGGTGAGAAAGTAAAAGTTGTAAAATTAAATGCAAATTATGATTTGAAACAGCGACTTATCTCATTTGGTGTTATGAAAGATGCACAAATTCAAGTGCTTGAACATGCACCGAGAAAAAAAACTATAGAAGTCAAAGTCGGCAAAATGCGAATAGCACTTCGTGCCGAAGAAGCAGAATTAATTGAGGTTAAATAAATATGAATGAAAATGTAAAAAAGTGTCCTATAATTGCCAACCACATTAAAGTAGCATTGGTCGGACAGCCCAATGTCGGGAAAAGTATGCTTATCAACTCAGTCTCAAACGCCCACTTACATGTAGGGAATTTTTCAGGGGTGACTGTCGATAAAACTGAGGTGTTATTTGACTATAAACATTATCATTTTACGGTTGTTGATCTACCGGGAACCTATGCTTTTACTGATTATACTATAGAAGAGAGAGTGACAAGAGATTATCTTTGTGCTGAGGATTATGACATTATCATCAATGTTGTCGATTCTACGAACTTAGAAAAAAATCTCCAACTCACGGCAGAACTGTTTACGATGAGTAAAAAGATGGTCATCGCGTTAAATATGAGCGATGAAGCCGAAAAAGAGGGTATAGAAATAAATGCCGAGTATATGTCAGAATTACTTAACATTCCCTGTGTAAAAGTTTCAGCAGCGCAAAAGACAGGTATTGAAGAGTTAATAAATACCGTTGTAGAGGTGCATGAAAAACCAAAACCAGAGCCTAAACTTGTATTTAGTGAGCCTGTTGAAGAGGAGATTGAAAATATTGTCTCTTATTTGCAAAAACACAAATTTCAAGCGACAAACAGCTATAGAAACATCGCGATAAATCTTTTAAAAGAGAACAAAAGAACCTATGCAAAGCTGCATGATGACCCGATTTGGACAGAACTGCAGCCTATTTTAATCGAAGCATCCAAACATATAGAGCTTCACCATGATACAGATGATATCAAAGAGGCGTTTGCAGAAGAGTATGCTTCATTTAACAGAGGTATAGTCGCTGAAGTCGTAAAAGTGAAAAAGCCTTTAAGAGAGGAGAAAACGCTTACAGAAAAGATAGATTCTGTTTTGATCCATCCTCTGTATGGTATTCCTATATTTTTATTTTTAATGTGGGGACTGTTTCAGCTTACCTTTGTGCTGGGTGCCGTTCCTATGGACTGGATTGATGCATTTTTTGGCTGGTTCGGCGATGCGGTCGGTGCAACAATAACGAATGATGATATGCGTTCTTTGGTTGTTGACGGGCTCATAGCCGGTGTCGGTGCGGTAATTCTTTTTACACCCAATATTATTATTTTATTTATTGGAATTGCTTTGCTGGAGAGTACGGGTTACATGTCACGGGTTGCTTTTTTGCTTGATGGATTCTTTCATAAGTTTGGACTGCACGGACAGAGTTTTATACCACTAGTGACAGGTTTTGGGTGTTCAATCCCGGCATATATGTCGGCAAGAATACTCAAAAATGACCGAGACAGACTTCTTACGCTTTTTATCATCAGTTTTATGTCCTGTGGAGCGAGACTGCCTGTTTATGTACTTTTTGCAGGAGCATTTTTCAGTGAATCAATTGCAGGGAATGTTTTATTTGCGATTTATATAACAGGAGCAATGCTTGGACTCATAGCCGCAAAAGTTTTAAAGTTGACTGCATTTAAAGGTGCAGATGAGCCTTTTGTTATGGAAATGCCGAAGTATCGTCTACCGTCTGTCAAGCTGATTTGGCACACAGTACTTTCAAAAACGTTGATGTATTTGAAAAAAGCGGGAACATTCATTGCCGGGGCGACGGTACTTATTTGGTTTTTGAGTAATTATCCGCATAATACTGAATTGGAAAAAAACTATGAAGTCAAGATAGAACAGGCACACTCACAAGAAGAAAAAAATAAGTTGGCAAATGAACTTGCAAGTAAAAATTTAGAACAAAGCTATTTGGGACGTATTGGAGCATTTTCAGAACCGCTGTTTCGACCTTTAGGTCTGGATTGGAAAATGGCAGTAGCCCTTGAAGCAGGACTTGCGGCAAAAGAGGTGGTCGTATCGACTTTAGGTGTACTTTATGCACTGGGTGATGATGTAAGCGAAACGACTTATTCACTCAAAGATGCTATTAGTAAAAACATCTCTTTTGCATCGGCTGTGGCATTTATAGTGATTATTATGGTCTATCTGCCTTGTTTTGCGGCTTCGGTTGTATTTACACGTGAAGCCGGAGGGATTAAATATTTCTTTTATTTACTGGCATTTACGTCAATAACAGCATATGTACTTGCATTTTTAGCATATCATATAACATTACTGCTTGGTTATTAACTCAATATTAGATTATATTGGTTAAAATAAATTATGCAAAAAATATTAATGATTGAAGATGACTTGGAACTAGCAGAGATACTTACAGAGTATCTTGAGCAATTTGAGTTTGAGGTTATCACCGAAGATGACCCTTTTAAAGCCGTAAGTATATTAAAACTAGAACCGTTTGATTTGGTAATACTGGATTTGACACTTCCTGGTATGGACGGATTAGAAGTATGTGAAGCAATTCGTGAACGTCAGGATATTCCTATAATTATCTCAAGTGCGAGAAGTGATGTAACGGACAAAATAAAAGCACTCGAACTCGGTGCGGATGATTATCTGCCAAAACCGTATGACCCGAGAGAACTTGAAGCGAGAATCCACTCCGTACTGCGCCGTTATGAAGCAAAAAGTGAAGAAAAAGCTGAGTCTAAAAGTGATTTTAAATGCGATAAATCTACGATGACGATTACTTATAAAGGTAGAAATATAGACCTTACAAATGCAGAGTTTGGCATATTATCTTATATGATTAGCAAGCAGGGTTTAGTCGTTTCACGTGAAGATTTGATTCATAATGTCAATGCCATCAATGAAGATTCATCCAACAAAAGTATAGATGTGATGGTCGGACGCATCCGAAATAAACTCGGTGACAAATCTCTTATAGAATCCGTCCGCGGAGTAGGGTACAAACTTCTCAAATGATAAAACGACACGCTGTTTTACTCACCGTACTTTTTGCGCTTATTGTCTCTTTGACGAGTCTAAGTGCAATCTTTTGGGAGTTTTATAAGCTCAACAAAGAACAGTATATCAATCATATTTTTACAAAATACTCCGTAATTACACAAATTTACCGTGAACATCAGCAGAGACAGAGTTCTGAGATTATGCTTGAAGCTAATCTGGCAGTATATAATTTGGAAGTTACAAAAGATGAGAAACTAAAAAAAGAGATATTTAAAAAAGGCAAAATTCTTAAAAGAGAAGGCTTTAAAAGCTTCAAGACTTCACTGCTTATAAACGACAAAGGTTTATATACCAAAAATATTGTGACAAACCTCAAAGCAACAATGATTGAGTACAAAAGAGGGATATATTTTCATATAGAGACGCCAAGTGGCGATATTTTGATTAAAGACAATGAACTAAAGCCATACAGTTATATTAATTTGCTTTACTCATATATTACAATATTTATGATTATCAGCCTCTCTTTTATTTTAATACTGCAAAGATTACGCCCATTAATCAGATTGAGAAAAAAGATTGAACTTTACGGTAATGGAAATATGGATATATCTTTTAAAACAAACAGAGAAGATGAAATCGGTGCCGTTGCCAATGAACTTGAGAGGGCAAGACAAAAAATAAATAATATTTTAGAATCCCGTACGCTCTTTTTGAGAAATCTTATGCATGAGTTGAAGACTCCGATTGCCAAAGGGACTATTGCCACACAAATGCTTGATTCTCAAAAACAAAGAGACAGGTTTAGCTCTATTTTTAAACGTTTAGAAACACTTGTTACTGAATTTGCTATGATAGAAGAGGTAACAAGTCTGGATGATAAAAAAGACTTTTCTGAATACAGGCTGCTTGATGTTATAGATGGAGCTATAGATATGGCTATGGTTGATAAAGAACATGTAACAGTCAAAATCAGTGGAAAAATAAAAGTACATGTAAACTACAGACTTTATACAACAGCTATTAAAAACATGATAGATAATGCTATGAAGTATTCAACTGATGCACATATAACAATTCGTATGAATGATAAAAATGAACTTTGTTTTGAAAGTAAAGGCGAGTGTCTGGCACATCCTTTGCAGTATTATATAGAGCCTTTTACAAAAGAAAATCCATCGAAGAACAGTTTTGGGTTAGGACTGTATCTTGTTGATTCTATATTAAAAGCTCATGGACAGGTTTTGGCGCATGAGTATGAAAACGGAGTTAATCGTTTTATATTCGCATAAGTTTAAGAATGTAAACTAATGTAATGAATAGATACGTTTACAGCTTTTTACTTCTCTTTTTTGCATTCTCTTTTTTTCTATTTGGCTGGTTGAGCCACACAGCTTATGTGCCGTATACAAAAAAAAGAGAACTTTCTATTTTAGATAAAATTAAACAAACAAAGAGCTTGAATGTGGTGCTTTTAAATGCTCCTTCAACATATTATATAGGGACGGAAGGACCGCAGGGATTTGAGTATGACTTGCTCAAATCTTATGCAGATCATTTAGGTGTAGATCTCAATATTACTGCTGCACATACCATTAAAGAAGCGATAGAACTCTCCAAAAATCCCAATATCCATATAACCTCGGCATCTCTGGCAAAAACTCCGCAAAGAGAGCAGAAATTTCATTTCGGTCCCTCTTATTTTGAAGTACAAGAACAGGTGATATGTAACAGAGGTATGCTGCGCAGTTCAAAGTTTCCAAGAGATGTTGAAGATTTGGAAGGTCTGAGCATTATGGTAGGAGATGACACAAGTTACAGCGAAACAATCAAATCACTTCAAGCAGACGGATTTGAAATAAATGCGACAACAACCTCAGAATATTCCACAGAAGAACTGCTTGAAAAAGTTGCTAATCATGAAATAGACTGTACCGTAGCAGACTCAAATATTTATGCACTGAATCTAAGATATTTTCCTGAAATTGCTCTTGCTTTTTCTGTGAGCGGGAGAGAACAACTTGCTTGGCTGCTGCCAAAAAATGAAAAAAAACTTGAAGCAGATATGTATGCTTGGCTAAATGATTATAATCAAAAAGGAATGATGAC
>JAMORM010000037.1 GCA_027063585.1 Sulfurimonas sp.
TATAATATCTTCTTTAAAAATCAATAGTAGGTTTATTATGAAAAATAAAAAATTTATCACCTTAGGGTTTGCATCAGTTGCTGCATCAATGGCTCTCATGTTTTCTTCTTCTTTATTTGCAGAGAGCTCAATTAAAGATGCACAGGCATCCAGACTTCAGGCTTTGGAAAAATTTACAAAAGTTATCAGTATAGTACAACAGTATGATGTAGATGATGTTACTATAGAAGAGCTTATAGACAAAGCACTTGACGGTATGATGAAAAACCTTGATGCTCATTCAAATTACTTAACACAAAAAGACTATAAGCAACTAAAAGTACAAACTGAAGGCGAGTTTGGCGGTCTGGGAATCACTGTGGGTATGAAAGACGGTGCTCTGACAGTTATTGCCCCGATTGACGGTACTCCTGCAGATAAAGCAGGACTAAAATCCGGTGATATTATTTTGAAAATTGATAACAAATCTACAATAGGTATGACTATTGATGAAGCGGTATCATTAATGCGTGGTAAAGTCGGTGAACCGATTGATCTGCTCATTGTTCGAAAAGGAGAACTGAAACCTCTCGCCGTACATATTGTTCGCGGTGTTATCACTATAGAGTCTGTACATGCCAAAGTAGTCAACAAAAATATTTTATACATCAGAGTCGCAAGTTTTGACAAAAAAGTTGTAGAAGATGTCACAAAAGAGATTAAAAAAAGAAAAGCTACAACAAAAGGTATAATTCTAGATTTACGAAATAATCCTGGCGGTTTACTTGATCAGGCTGTCGGCTTGGTTGACACATTTGTTAATGACGGTATTGTCGTTTCACAAAAAGGACGACGTAAAGAAGAAACAAAAACATATAGTGCTCATGCATCCAATACGCTTACAAAAGTTCCTTTGGTTGTGTTAGTAAATGGTGGCAGTGCAAGTGCAAGTGAAATCGTAAGTGGTGCCTTACAAGACCATAAACGAGCAGTATTAGTTGGTGAAAATACTTTTGGTAAAGGAAGTGTGCAGGTTGTTTTACCTATTACAAAAACAGAAGCTATTAAGCTTACAATTGCAAGATATTATCTTCCAAGTGGAAGAACCATTCAAGCAGTAGGAGTTAAGCCTGATGTAATCGTTGCTCCGGGTGAACTAAAAACCCATAAAAATGAATTTGCAATCAAAGAAGCAGACCTGAAAAAACACCTGCAAGAAGAACTTGAAAAAGTTGATGGCAAAAAAGCACAGACTAAAGAAGATAAAAAAGATAAAAAAGATATAATTACGCCAGAAATGCTCAACAAAGACATTCAGCTCAAAGAAGCAGTTGACATTATGAAAGCTCTTGTGATAATAAAAGGATAGAAACAGTGAAAAAAAAAGAGTTACTTTACGAAGGTAAAGCAAAAAAGTTATATGCGACAGAAGATGAAAACTTGGTTATTTCTGAGTTTAAAGATGACTTGACGGCGTTCAACGGTGAAAAAAAATCAAGTGAAGTCGGAAAAGGTGCACTTAATAATAAAATTTCTACAGAGTTGTTCAAACTCTTAGAAGAAAAAGGCATTCCGACTCACTTTGTTAAAATGCTTGATGACAATCATATGCTGCATAAAAAAGTTGATGTTATTCGTATAGAAGTTATTGTTCGCAAT
>JAMORM010000038.1 GCA_027063585.1 Sulfurimonas sp.
ATTCGAAGGACGTTACTACAATATGTATGTCGTTCCAAAAAAATAATTCTTCTAACAACCTTCTTTAGATAAAGCCTTTTTTAGGCTTTATCATTCTGCAGTGCTTATACGTAACTATTTATTAATCAAAAAAGTATTATAATTCCATATAATTTAACTTATAAGGATTATTATGATTAGACGTATGCCGTGGTGGCTAGCCGGGATTTTAATGGCATTACTTGTCCTTTTTACATTTTCAACTTTTGGTGCCAATAGACCTTTTGGTGCATCAACTTATGTGCCTTATTTTGCAGGAATACTTTTTGATTTGAGCCCCCAAAAGTACCCTTATTTAAAGGAAGTGCATTTTGCAGGTGCATGGGAAGGCGTTATGCTTTTAGGTGCATTAACAGGAGGTTTTTTGACTTCTGTATTTGTAACAAAAAGTTTTCGTTTAAGCATTATGCCTACAGGCTGGAAAAAATATAAAAATTCATCAGTTGTTTCAAGACTCGTTTGGAGTTTTGTGAGTGGGTTTTTCCTTATTATCGGTGCGCGTTTGGCCGGAGGTTGCACAAGTGGACACTTTTTAAGCGGAATGGCGCAAACAGCTATTAGCAGTATTATATTTGGTGGAGTAGTTTTACTTAGTGTGATCATAACCGGGAAAATATTTTACAAAAGTGAGGCCAATGATGTTTGATAGAATTTTAAATATGTTCACAACGGTATCAAATGAATCTCACGGTTCATTATTTGTTGTTTTTGCTATTGGACTTGTTTTTGGTGTTATTGTTCAGTATAGTCGGGTTGACAAGTTTGAAAAAATTGCAGGATTTGCGATGCTCCGTGATACTGTAGTTCCTAAAATGCTCTTTTTGGCAATTGGACTTGCTTCTGTTGGTCTATATTTTATGGTTGAAGCGGGGTATGCTTCGTATCATCCAAAACCGATTATTTTAGGCGGTTTAATCATCGGCGGTACGATTTTTGGTATTTCCATGGCGATACTCGGAAAATGCCCTGGAACAGGGCCTGTCTCTATTGCTGAAGGACGTATTGATGTTCTTGTCGGTGCAATCGGAGGTATATTTGGTGGACTTGTTTTTACTCTTTACTTTGATTTTTTTAAAAAAATTATGGGTGAGAGTTTAGGTAAAACAACACTAATCACATATTTTCAAGGACATGAAAACTTAGTAGTGCTTATTTTTGGAATCGTTTTAATTGCTGTAAGTATTGTAATCCCCCTTCGTCAGGAATTTGATGGTGCAGATTTACAACAGCTTAGAGATGCATAAATCTAATTGACACATATCATGTTTAAATAGGTTGTTGTTGTGTATAATGTTTTATCAAAAAAATAAGAGAGAGAATATGATAAAACCTATATTAAAATTATTTATGCTGTTTGCTGTGATATCCCAAATTGTCTTTGCTCAAAACAACCAGATACCTACACAAGAACTTCCTCAAAAAGAAATAGAAAAACAAAATACTACAATTGCTGCTCTTGCAGCAGAGGAAATGTCAAAAACACTTCCTCAAAAAGTAGATAAATACACAACCATAACAAAAATACAAAATGATGGTACGACACTGGTGTATACTTTTGAAATTAATACCGGTGCGAAAAGTGACGAAGCTGTTAAAAAAGAAGACCACAGTAGAATGCAAAAAGCTGTAACAAAAGGTGTTTGTAAGTCTTCGAAAAGATTTTTACTTGCCGGTATTGATATAATATATATATATAAAAGTGCTAAAACAAAGAAAATATTATTTAAATTTGAAATTACAAAAGACAAATGTACTCATTTAGTTAGTCAATAGGTTTGTTATGTCTTTAAAAGATATAATTAAGTCTCAAACTTTTTTTTCCTCTTTAAATGATGCGGAACTGGATAAATTAGTCTCTATATCTGTAATACATCATTACGAAAAAGATTATATTCTTTATTATGAACATATTAATACGAACGAACTGCTTTTTTTGATTGACGGCTTGGCAAAAGCGTATAAAATAGACAAACATAATAATGAAACATTTTTGTATTATATCTATGCTGATTCCATGATTTCAGAAGTTTCTGATATTGATTCTGAGAGGTTAAGCTCTTTTTCAAATATGCAGCTTATAGATGATTCTCGGGTATTGAGTATAAACTACAAAAAATTTAAAGAATATTTCTTGAATAAAAATATAATGTGCAAAGATTTGACGCGAGAAATTATAAAAAGATCACTGCAACTGCAGTCTTTAGTCAATAGAGAATTTATATTTGACGCAGTTTCAAAGGTCAGTATGATGCTGCATGATGATTTGAAAATGTTTAACAAACTTAAACGTCATGATATATCTTTAATGCTTCATATACAGCCGGCAACGCTTTCACGTGTACTCAATAGATTAAAACGAAATAATATTATTGATATAATACATGGTAAAGTAGAAATAACTGATGCTATAGCTTTACAAAATATTTACAAGGATAAAACAGATGACTAAAATAAAATTTGTAGGTGCATTAATTTTTATATTGTCATTATTTTTAGCTTTGTATTCCAAGTATATTTCTACTCAGAATGAAGCAAATATAAAACTTTTAAAAACCATTAACGAACAAAAAGCTTTTACCCAGGAAATTGCTAAAAATATATTTTTTATTTATAGAAATAAAGATATTTCCGTAAAACAACTTGATGAGTCTATAAAATCTTTTGTGCATAATATGAACAATAAAGATGAAATTTTGGATGAAATATCTTCTAAAGATATAAAAAAAGAATCAGAGAAAATAATTTATTTATGGAATGATTTCTATTTACTTGTTCAAAAATTCAGAGATGCTTATAGAGTTCAAAACGGTTATACAAATCTAGTTATAGAAAAGCTTGTACGAGATATCTATGACAAAAATTTAAAACTTGTTGTAAAATTTGATAAGCTTATCAAAATGCATAAAAAATATTTCGATGAAGTAAACAACAAGAATAAAATTATACAAATTATTCTTTTCATCATTTTATTAGTTTTGCTTGTTTATTTTTTTACTCAGTTAAAAGATTTAATTAAATTTATTCAAAAATTTTTAAATACTTCTAAAAAGATTGTGCAAAAATCAACTGTCATCGGGATTGAACCAATTAAAGAAACTACAAATATAGTTGATGTTACGCAGGCGGTAGATGATTTTAATTTTCTTGTTGAAAAAATAGATAAATCTATTGACTACTCGAGTGAATCTATACAGAATACTTCAAATTCATTAGAGTGTATAGAGAAAAATATTGAAGATTTACTCGAACTTATAGAAACAATGGATGAAGAAAACAAACTTGATAAAGAGCTGGTGAAAAAAGAAGATATTTTGATTGAAGCTTTAGAAGAGCTTAGTTCATCACTTCAAAAACTCAAATCTCTTAAAATAAATTTATCAAATTTTAAAAAATAAAATTAATTATATAATTTGACCAAAGTCAAATTATTACACACAAATATATAATATTATTCTCCTATCATTTGGGATTATTTCTCAAAATGAAAATAAAGGAGAATGTAATGGCTACAAAAATAAGTAAGCTGACTACACTTCTTTTAGGTACTTCATTGGCTGCTACAATGGCATCTGCGAATGGTGGAGAACTTGAAAAAGTGATGAAAGCAAGGGGACTTACAGAAAATGATATAATTCATGCTGCTAAAACTTACACACCAAGTGGTGGTAGGGATGAATTTATGATTTTCAGTTCTGGCGGGCAATCTGGACAGATGATGGTTTATGGCGTGCCGTCTATGAAAATTTTAAAATATATAGGTGTATTTACACCAGAACCATGGCAAGGGTATGGTTATGATGAAGAGAGTAAAAAGGTTTTACGTCAGGGGAATATCCGTGGTCGTGAAATTAACTGGGGAGATACGCACCACCCGGCACTTTCAGAAACTAACGGTGTTTATGATGGTAAGTGGTTAGTTATCAATGATAAAGCTAATCCTCGTATTGCAGTTATTGATTTAAATGACTTCGAAACAAAACAAATCGTTGTTAATCCTGTTTTTAAATCAGATCATGGTGGAGCTTTCTTTACGCAAAATTCTGAGTATATCTTAGAAGCTTCTCAATACGCAGCTCCATTTGATAATAACTATCACCCAATTGAAGAGTACAAAGAGACATACCGTGGTGGTATCACTTTTTGGAAATTCAACAACAAAAAAGGTCGTATCAACGAGAAGAAATCTTTCGTTCTTGAATTGCCTCCATATATGCAAGATTTAAGTGATGCTGGTAAAGGTGTTTCTGATGGTTGGGGCTTTACAAACTCATTTAACTCTGAAATGTACACAGGTGGTATAGAAGTCGGTATGCCTCCTTTTGAAGCAGGTTGTTCAAGAAACGATACTGACTTTTTACATGTATATAACTGGAAAAAATTAGCAAAACTTACTAATAATAAGAAAAACTATAAAGTTATAAACGGTATCAAAGTTATTCCGATGAGTGTTGCTGTTGCTAATGATGCGCTATTCTTAATTCCTGAACCAAAATCACCACATGGTGTTGATGTTTCTCCGGATGGTGAATATATTGTTGTTTGTGGAAAACTTGATACTCACGCTTCTGTTTATAAATGGAGTAAAATCAAAAAACTTATTAAAGATCATAAATATGCTGGAAAAGATCCATATGGAATTCCAATCTTAAGTATGAAAGATTCTTTACATGGTCAAGTTGAACTAGGTCTTGGGCCATTACATAATCAATATGGTGCAAAATGGAAAGATGGTGTAATTTATACATCTTTATATGTTGATTCACAAATTGTAAAATGGGACTATAAACATCTAAAAGTTTTAGATAAAGTAAATGTTCATTACAACGTTGGTCACTTATGTGGTATGGAAGGTAAATCAGCTGATCCTCAAGGGAAATATATTATTTCTTTGAATAAATTGGCAATTGACAGATTTGATCCGGTTGGTCCATTACATCCACAAAATCACCAGTTAATTGATATTAGTGGTAAAAAAATGGATCTTCTGTATGATATGCCGATTCCATTAGGTGAACCACACCAGGCGGTTGCTATTCGTATGAGTAAATTACATCCGGAAGTACGTTATAAAATGGGTACAAACTCAAGAACTGGTAAAATTTCTAAAGGAAAAACATTAGCAGGTCAAGAGAGAATTGTAAGAAAAGGGAATAATGTTACTGTATATGCTACATTAGTTAGATCTCATATTAACCCTGAAAGAGTTACAGTTAATAAAGGCGACAATGTTACATTTTATTTAACAAACCTTGAAAGAGCAGAAGATGAAACACACGGGTTTACTGTAGACAATTATGATGTACATGCTTCGTTAGAGCCAGGTAAAACAGCATCTATTAAATTTAAAGCTGATTTAGAGGGCGTATTTCCTTACTACTGTACAGAATTCTGTTCTGCACTTCACTTGGAAATGATGGGTTACTTAATGGTTAAAGATCCTAACAAAAAATATGTTTCGGCTCAAAAACTTAAAATGAAAACAATGTCAAAAGCGGAATTAAAAGCTGAGTATGACAAAACTGTTGCGGTAAATAATGCTACTGATGCTGTTATTCAGTCTGTTGTGAAATTCTTAAAAGAAAATCATTATGAGAAATATCCAACTGTAAAAGCACTTGTTGAAGATGCTCTTGATCAATATGGAAAAATTGCGGAACAGAAGAAAAAATCTGATGCAGCTGTTAAAGCTGGTGATTTAGAAAAAGCTGTTCTGTTTGAAAACATGATTTGGCAATATATGGTTAAAACTGCCGATGTTGGAATCAGAGCGAAAAACTTACTTGTGAAAAAAGTTGCAACAAAACAATCTCCTGCTGCTGCTGCTGGTGAAAGAGCATTTGGTGAAGGTGGATGTGGTGGATGTCATGTTATTGGTAAAGTTTCATCTGGACCAGACTTAACAGGTGTACTTCAAAGACATGAAAATGCTGAGGAATGGGTACGAGATTTTATTCTTAATCCAAAAAACAAATATAACGATCCATATGTAAAAGGTATGATTAACTACTTTAATCTTAGAATGCCTAATCAACATATGACGAAAAAAGAAGCAAATGACATTATTGAATACTTTAAATGGGTAGACGAAAATGCAAATCTATTTTAAAAAATAGATAACTATTGATTCTAAAGAAAGCATAGACTATAATCTATGCTTTCTTTCTCTCTCTTTTTTAACTCTTCGAAAACTTACTTGACTTAAGTCAAATTTATAAAATTTATATCTGGGTATAATAATAGACTTTAAATATTAACAAGGAATGATTATGCACCCAAGTCTAATAAAAGCTAGAATTTTCGCATTTATAGCATTATTGATTTTAACTTTTTCTTTTACATTTCCAATGATTGCGTTTCATGGAACATTGAATAAGATTGATGAAGGTAAGGTCGATAAAATTTCCCCTCTTGCCAAAACAGTATGGAACCTATACAATAAAGGCAAATATAAAAGTGTTGCAACACCTAAGAGTGCACATAACAATTTAGATAAAATGATTGAGAGTGAGTCCGAAATCGGGCCTGCATCACTTCCTATTTGGGCTGTATCATTAGAAGCACCAAATTATCCAAAAAAAGCATTTCCACAAGGAATCCCAGTCTATTTTCATTTTGACGGATATAGCGGAGAAGTCCATGAAATGGATACGATTAACCACTATGTAGGTATGGATCCAATGTGGAGAGGTGGACATTTTGAACGTGCTATCGGTCCATATGCCTTATTGTTGCTTTCGTTAGGAATAATATTATTTATAATATATGATAAAAAGATTTTTAGTTATATTATGCTTGTTCCGATTTTTTTACCACTTATCTTTATTGCTGATTATTCTTATTGGCTCTATTGGTTTGGGCATAATTTACATGATTGGGGCGCTTTTAAAATTAAGCCTTTTATGCCGACTGTTTTTGGAGATGGGAAAATTGCTCAATTTACGACGCATTCCTATCCGACAATAGGTTTTTATATGCTACTTCTCGTGAGTTTTTTTAGTCTTCTTGCATTTTTTGCAAAACAAAAAGCACTAAAAGAGATGCAAAACGAGAAAAAATAAGAGGTTTTTTGAATGTTAAAATTTTTGTTGATTGCTATTACTGTTTTTAGTATCTCTTTGAGTGCGAATGCACTACAAGATGCTATAGACAAAGCCCCTGCAGGTTCTATTTTAAAACTTCATGCAGGCGTTTATAATGGCAGTATAGTTATTAACAAGCCACTAACTTTATTGGGTCAGGAAAAAGGCGTAATAATTGATGGTGAAAATACGGGAATTGTAATTAAAGTGCAAAGTTCGTATGTAACTTTGAAAAATTTGACAATAATAAACAGCGGAAGCCGACATGAAGATTTAGATGGAGCTATCTCAATGGTAAAACATGGAGATATGGGGAAAATTAAACAGTGTGAGGTGAGTGATTGCATTATCAAAGATTGTCTCTTTGGTATTGATTTGCAAATGGTAGATAATTCTATTATCAGCAATAATCAAATAAGTTCCAAAAAACTGCCTTTGGGTCTACGTGGTGATGGTTTACGTCTGTGGTATTCAAATAACAATATCATTAAAGAAAATTCTTTAATAAAATCACGAGATATGGTTGTATGGTATTCTCATGGAAATCTTATAAAAGATAATTTTGGAAAATATAATAGGTACTCATTGCATTTTATGTATGCAGGTAAAAATTATATTACAAATAATACGTATGAAAACAACTCCGTAGGTATATTTTTTATGTATTCTCAGGACTCTATCGCTACTGGTAATATTGTGAAAAGTTCACTGGGTGCTACAGGCATGGGTATTGGATTGAAAGATTGTTCAAATTTTACTTTGAAGAACAACACTGTGATATATAATGCCCAAGGCATGTATATTGACCGTTCACCTTTTGAACCGGGAACACATAATATTATAGAGGGAAATAAAATTTTATACAATGCAGAGGCAATACATTTCCATTCTTTAAGCGTAGATAATATTATAAAAAATAATGTTATAATGGGAAATATTGAAGACATTGTCAATGACTCTAAACGAGACAGAACGCAGGAGAATATTATTGTTGGAAATTATTGGGACAATTACGCAGGTTTTGATAACAATGGTGACGGTATAGGTGATACTCCCCATAAAGTCTATAGGTATGCAGATCAACTTTGGATATATAACAACAATGTAAAGTTTTTTTATGGATCACCTGTAATTTCATTACTTAATTTTTTGGCAAAATTGGCTCCATTTTCAAAACCTTTGTTCTTAATGGAAGATAAAAAACCAAAAATGTATAAAGCACTTTAATAAAGGATGTAAATATGGCAAAAAAAGTACAAACAGATAGAAGAGAGTTTGTTAAATATTCTACTTTGGGCGTTTTAGGACTTGTCTTAGGTGGTGGTATAGTTTTTAGCCCTTATTTAAGAGGGAAAGAAAACAAACTTAGACCACCCGGAGCAGTACCTGAAAAAGATTTTTTGGCACTGTGTATAAAGTGCGGACAGTGCCTGCAGGTTTGTCCTTATCACTCTATCAAACTTCATGATATAGATTATGGACACGGTGAGGGTACACCTTATATAGATGCAAATATTCGAGCATGTTATGCTTGTAATGCAGTACCGTGTGTTTTAGCATGTCCAAGTGGGGCACTTGATCATAAGACAGAAAAAGCAGAAGATATCAGAATGGGAATCGCTGTTTTAGAGTTTCCAGATACCTGTTTGGGTATTAGTCGTACACCAATTCCAGAAGGTTATGATAATAAGATGTTGGCCTTTACAAAATCTGTAAGAAATGTAACACCTGAAGAGGAAGAGCTGCTTAAAAAGTTTATGGGTAGAGAAGGAGAAGCATGTAATTTATGTGCAGAGATGTGTCCTGTACCAAATCCTTTGAGTGCTATAGCTATGGTACCAGATGCAAAAGGTGGACAAAGACCGGAAATTTATGATGGATGTATAGGCTGTGGAGCATGTCAAGATGTCTGTCCAACTTCAACACCTTCAATAGTTGTAAAACCGAGAATGACTTATGAAGAATATTATGGCAATAAGAGCTAAGGAATAAGAATGAAAATAAGTAACCTATATAGGAATAAAAAATCTCTCTTGTTTGCTTCAGCGTTAATGCTAGTTACTAGTTTTACTGCATGCGGTAATAAGGAAGATTCAAAAAATAAAGAGAGTAGTAAAAGTTCAATCTCTTCTCAAACCGCTCCAAAGATAGAAGTAGTCGCTAATAAAAATGAGTATGCTATGAAAGTAAAGTCAGATAAAAATACGATGGAAAATGGAAAATCTGATAATAAAAATTCATTTTATTATGATTATGGTGAAAAAAGTGAATATGATCAGAATGCACAACCGGCAAATAAAGACGCTTCTGTTAGAGTACGACCACGAACAGTACTGGATGCACAAATGCATATACGAAGTCCATATGAGCGCATTCAGGTTTCTTTGCTTTCCAGACAGTTAAGCCCTGCGTTTCGACTAAAATGTTCAGCATGTCATGATGATTATGCAAATGGTGTTCTTGGGCCGTCATTGCTTGGGCGTAATGTTGATTATATTTATAATAAAATTATCGCATTTAAAACAGGAGAAAAGAAGAATGTTTTTATGAATGATTTGATTCATAATATGAGCGATAAAGAGATACGATCAATTGCAGAAGATATATATAAATTTAATTTACAAATTCAAAAGATAAGGAACAGATAAAATGAAAAATATAATCGCAGGGTTTTTTACACTATTGACATTGGGTTTGATGGCATGGGTGTACGTCAACGGAGGTGCTTATAATGGTGGTGAAGCGGGCAGGATTACTGAAGATATCGGAAATCGAACTGCTTCAACAAATGTTGAC
>JAMORM010000039.1 GCA_027063585.1 Sulfurimonas sp.
AAAATGAATTAAAAACTGAATATCTGTTTGTAATTGTTTGGGGTGTTGTATATAATGAACGGATTTATTGCGTGCAAAACTTTTAAATGCCAAAGTAGGATTTTTTGACATACCTGCTTGTATAATGGAATTGTAGTCACTGCTTGCACATCCAGACAGGAAAAATATAATAAATAAAACTATTAAAGACTTTTTCATAGAAGAATTATACTAAAATTTTTGATTATTTTTGAGAAAATTTAAAAGTGGTGGGTTCTGAGTGACTCGAACACTCGACCGCTCGGTTATGAGCCGAGAGCTCTAACCAACTGAGCTAAGAACCCACTTGTTGTTGGTAGGTCGGAATTATACAAGGAGCTTCCTTATATAATGCTTATTACAAAAAATATTTTTATTTATTTACTTGGGGTTTTTTAATTCTATATACAACAGCATAAAGCAATGGAACATACAGCAGATTTAGCACTGTTGCCCATGCAATGCCATACCCTAGAGATACTGCCATTGGTTGTAATATTTTTGCTTGGCCAGATGCAAAGAAGATGAGTGTTAAAAGGCCAAGCACTGTTGTCAATGATGTCAACAGAATCGGTCTGAGTCTTGTTTTAGCCCTGTTCATCAGATCTTCCGTATCTTCGGCATTTTTAATGAAATCCACCATGATTAGCCCATCATTGACAACAACGCCGGCAAGTCCGACTATACCGATAAGTCCCGGCATTGTAAGATTGAGCCCCATAAGCCAGTGTCCAAAATAGACACCAAGAAGTACTAGTGGAATTGTACTGATAACAATTAAAGATTTTTTTATAGAATCAAAGAGCCACACCAACGTAATAAAAATCAGGAAGATTGCTATAAGGGCAGACTGCATCATCTCTTTTTTATTTTTATTATTCTCTTTTTCTTCACCTTTTATATCTACAACAATGCCCTCTTTTTTAAACTTTTCAAGCGTAGGTTTGATCTTTTGCATCAGTTCAGATGATGTAATCATTTTTTTATCAGTAGACGCATAAAGGCTGCGCACTCTTTTTCCATCTTCTTTTTTCAATGTTACAAAGCTTTGTATATACTCAAAATCACATATCTCTTTTAATGCTACATATTTATCTGATGCAGGAATTTGTAGTTCTATTGTATTTATTGAATTGATATTTTTATTAACATTACTTTCAAGTCGTATACGAACCAACCCTTTGTCATTAAACAGTTTGCCATACTCTCCTTTGAGATAATATGCTCTTAGTTCATTGGATATATCCTGTTCGCTAAAGCCCAACTCCTGCCCGTATCTGTTTACATGTAACTTCAATTCTTTTTCACCCAAAGTCGCATCATCAGATATATTGTAAACCCCGTTAATTTTTGACAGCTCTTTTTCTAAATCTTTCAAATACGGTACAACATTTTTAGCCTCTTTTGAACTCAACCCTATCTCAACATCATGAGCTATAACACCGGCACCGGGAACTTTTACGACCAACTCTTCAAATCCTGATTTTTGATTTGCCAATACTTTTTTAAGTTTTTTGGCGATCTCTTTTGCATCTTTTGTACGCGTTTGCACACTTGGATTATATTCGATTGAAAGATAAGGACTTATATATGTATCAAAAAAGTTTTCAGGTGCTCGCTCATGTAAATCAATAAAAATATGGAACATATTTTCACCAAGTTCTGCCCTGTTTTTTGCATCCATTTTAAAACCGATAACTGATGTCACAGAAGAGACATCCTCTTTATTAATATTTTGCAAAATGATATTTTCAAGTTTTGTAACAATTTTTTCAGTATCTTTGAGTTCATTATTTATATTGACTTTCCCATATACATAAATTTGCGTATTATCAAAATCCGGAAAAAGCTGAAACTTAGCATTTTTAATCATCACAAATTCAAGAGAAATAATACTCAAAACAATGAAAACAAGAGAGATAAACTTTCTTCTAAAGAGAAAATGCAATGCTTTACTGTACCATACATACATTTTCTGCCAAAATCGTTTTGTAAAACTTCCTTCTTTAGAAACTTTTAAAAAATCATGCGCATGTAATGGTAGAAAGTAAAATGCTTCAAATAACGAAGAGAGTAAAAGCACTGTTATCATTATAGGAATTATTTTAATAAACATTCCCATTTCACCAGTCATTAACAGCATCGGTAAAAATGCAAAAACTGTTGTCAATGTTGCAGTCAGTACTGCAGGAAACATCTCTGCTGCACCGGTTATAACAGCCTCTTTTCTCTCCATTCCCTCTTCTAAATGTCTGTAAATATTTTCAGCAACGACTATCGCTTCATCAACAAGCATTCCCAGCGCAATCAATGCCCCCAAAAGAGAGAGCATATTTAAACTGTCGCCGAGTATCTCGGTCACTATAAGGCCTATCATAAAACTTACAGGGATTCCCAATGCCACAACAAAAGCAATACCCCTGTTTATAAAAACAAGCATTGCTAAGAAGACAAGCATTAAACCAAACATTATATTGGAAAAGACTGTATTGAGACGATTTTTAATCCATACGGAGGTATCTGTATAAATATTATAATTTAAGTCAGAATGTTTTGCTTTTTGTTTTTTTAAAAGCTTTCTTATCTCTTTTACTAAAGCTATGGCATTACCGTTTTCACTTTTTGTTACATTAATAGAAACATTTCTTACACCATTATAGTGAGAGAGCTCTACTTCATCGCTCAATTTAAAAGAAACATCTGCAATATCACCTATTTTAATCTTTTTTCCACCTACAGCTATAAGTGTATTGGCAACCGCTTCTTTTGTTTTTTCACCATTATATGTCGAAATATAAAGATGATTTGCTTTTTGCTTGATAGTTCCAATAGGGAAAATTGAACTTATTTTAGAAAGCTGTGCTATAACTAATGTTGAAGAAAGTCCATAAGCTCTTATTTTTTGCGGATTCAGTTTTATATCTAACTCTTCATCCGCATCACCGCGGATTGTTATGTCACTTAAATCTTTAAACTTGCTCAATTCAGTTTTAAGTTCATCTGCACGTTTAAGTAACATCTCTTTTGAAACATCCCCGGAGAGTGCAATTAACACAAGAGGAAAGGCATGTGTTTTAATTTTTGCAATAGGTTCATTCATATCTGCCGGCAAATCTTTTTTTACACCACTGACTATATCTTTAACATCATTGAGCACCGTAATGTTGTTTGAGCCGTTTTTGATATCTGCACTGATAATGAATGAACCGTTTTTTATACTACTTTTTATCTCTTCAAGCTCATCAATATTTTGCAAATCATCTTCAATAGTCTGCACAACCATCTTATCGAGTATATCAGCCGATGTTCCTGCATAACCGCCTTTTATGGTTATTTTATCCATATTCATAGGCGGGAAAATTTCTTTTGGAATATTTATGTATGCAAAGATAGAGAGCATAAAAATAAATAGTAACAATATATGATTTAAAAGTGGTTTATCTATAGCAAACTCTATAAACTTACGAATCACTGTAATTCCTTAAAAAAGTGTATCAAGTATTTGATTTTTAAATTTTATCGACTCAACAGAGGCACTGATGAGCTTGTTTTCTTCTTTAAGCGTATCATACTCTACTTTTAATTTTGCGATATCTCTACTTTTAAAGTAAATCTGCTCTGTAATATAAATCTTAGGAAAGGCAAACATAGCTATAAAAGTCAATACCAGCAGCATATATAAAAAGTAATTGAGCCCTAACTTCTGTTTTGAAGTGACTAAGTTGTCAATTTCATCTAACAGTTCGTTCTTTTCACTCATTGTATATCCATTTGAAACAGACGCATTTTTGCACTACGGCTTCTTGCATTTTTTCTCAGCTCATCTTCTTGTGCCATAATCGGTTTTTTAGTTAAAATTTTGCCTAAACTATGTTTATTTCCACAGCTACATCGAAAGGCTTCAGGCGGGCAGATACATGATTTTGACCATTTTAAAAATTCTTTTTTTACAATTCTGTCCTCAAGCGAATGAAAAGATATAATAGCAATTTTTGCTTCAGGGAGTTTTGCTTCTTCTATACTTTGAAGGAGTGATTTGAGTTCACCAAGTTCATCATTTACTTCTATACGAATCGCCTGCATAAGAAGTGTTGCAGGATGAATCTTTTTTCCTCTAGGCATATGTGGTCTTACTGCTTCGCTTAACTCTTTTGCCGAAACAAATGGACGGTTTTGCACAATAACATCTGCTATTTTTTTATAGTTTCTAAGTTCTCCATATTCTAAAAGTATTTTTTCCAATTCAGTTTTTGAGTACTCATTTACAACATTTGACGCATTAAGTTGGGCATCTTTATCCATACGCATATCAAGATTGTCACTTTCATAAGAAAAGCCTCTCTCTTTTTGGTCTAACTGTAAAGAAGAGACACCGATGTCGGCAAGTATACCTTTTATATCATGTGGATTTATCTCTTGGAGTATCTTTCTGATAACAACAGAAAAACGACCTTTTTGTATGCTGACTCTTTCTCTATACTTTTCAAGACGTTTGGAAGAGAAATCTATAGCAGTCTGGTCCTGGTCTATTGCAATAAGTTTTATATTCGGATTCGCTTCAAGCAGTAGAGATGAATGACCACCGTAACCCATGGTACAATCTATAACAATGCCCTCCTTCAAGTCTTTAAAAGCCTCTATAACTTCTTTATATAAAACCGGAATATGTGGAATATTTTGCAAATGATGCCTTATCTATAAAAATTTATTAGTGATTATACAGCAAATTTGATTTAGGTTTAATTTTTTATAGTGTATGATTGAGCCTTTACAACAAAAAGGGGTCTTTTTATGATTTTACAATACCAAAATGAGCTACTCGCTTTGGCAGCAATTTTTATACTTCTACTCATTTATTTATATATCAAAAGAAAAGCACTTCCTGCACAAAAAACTGAACAAGATATCTCTCAAGAAAAAACAGCCCCAAAAACTGCAACTGATGACATTAATAATGTCGAAACTGTTGTACATACGGCTCCTCCGAAAAAAGAAGAAAAACAAATAAGTCCAAAACATGGAAAAATCACCAAAGATGATTTCAAACTTTTCAAAGGAAAGAGAATACTTTTAGCTGAAGACAATCTCATTAATCAAAAGGTGATTTTAGGTGTTTTAGGAGACAGCGGTATTGAAGTTGTTGTAGCAAATGACGGACAGGAAGCCCTTGATATACTGCAAAAAGACAAAGACTTTATAATTATATTAATGGATGCCCATATGCCACGGGTCGATGGCTTTGAAGCAACAAGAATTATCAGAGAAGACCCTCAATATGATCATATCACCATTGTTGCACTCAGCGGAGACACTGCAAGTGATGACATTAAAAAGATGAAAGATGCCGGAATGAAGGAACATCTTGAAAAACCGTTAAAAATAGATGCTTTGTATGATATTCTTTATCAATATTCAAATATATCAAAATCAGAAAACACTTTGGCAGATTTAAAAATTCTGGATACACAAAGAGGTTTGCAAATATCTGGTAATGATGTGAACTTTTACCATGATATTCTAAAAGAATTTTTATCTACATATAGTAACTCGGCGCAAGAATTGGAAGTTTTACTAAAAAACAACAAAGCAGTCCAAGCAGATCAATTATTGCTTGACATCGTTGGTGTATCGGCGAATATCGGTGCCGATGCATTAACTGCTTGTGCCAATTATATCAAAAACAATATACATAATAACGAACCTGTAAACCTTACTGATTATAGTAAAAAACTTCAAGAGTTAATCCAAGCTATTAACAATTATTTTCTTATATGTAACTAGCTTACATATAAGAAAAAACTATTACGAATCTACACATATTAATAATTCCTTAAATAAATAATAAAATTCTTTCACGTAATGTAACACTAATTATAAAATTAAGCTAAAATCATTATGTTAGTTAATAAAATTGATTTATATCAACTTTATTAGTATCAGAAAAGACTAGAATACATATGATTCTAAAATATTAACAGAGTTCAAGGAGAGCAAAATGATAGATCCATCTATAATAAGACCAGAGATTGCATTGGATGATTTTCTACCTATATTTGTATCGTCAGCACTTGTGTTAGTTTTTGGAGGATTTTATGTTGGTATATATACTGCAGTAAAAGTTAAACTACTAAAACCATGGACTATGCTCTTTGCATACATGTTTTGGGTATTGACTGCCTATTGTTTGTATTTAATGGGAAGTTTAATGCATGTCGGGGAATTTACTGCAAAAGCTTTAGTTGTCGCAGCAATTGGATTATTTTTACTTCCATTTGCCGTTTATTATATGCAAAATCAAGTTCATGAAGAAAATGAACATTGATAGTTAATATATATTTTGACAATAATTTTATAGGAGGATACAGTGGCTAATAAATCTGTATGGAGTGACAATCGTTTCTGGCGACGTTCAGCAGCGTGGGTTACGGGTTTTGCATCAATTCTTTTAATTTGGTTAACGTTTGATACGTCAGCTCAAATTGCAATGGGGAATGATCAAGATTTACAAAATAAGGTGACGAAAAGGGTTCCAGGACCTACCGTTATTAATTACAAAATTACATACGAAATGAGTGCGAAACGTGGTCATGAAGTTCCTGTGATTGGGGAAAAAGAGAAGTTTTTTGGTCGTGATGACTATTCTGAAGAAGAAGCAGGTGCTTTACTTCATTTAGGAAAACTAGGTTCTCAGGCTAAAAACTGTATGGATTGTCATACACTTTTAGGAAATGGAGCTTACTATGCACCAGATTTAACAAAAGCATGGATAGACCCTGCATGGGGACCAAATGGTGCTATGCAAGCATTAACGGGGAAAAATACAAAAGAAGAAGCTATGGCTGAATTTTTAATGCACCCGGATCAATATCCTACGCATGCTCGTATGATGCCTGACTTAGGTATAACAGCAAAAGAGGCTAAAGGTTTAGTTGCTTTCTTGAAACATATGTCATCTATTGACACAAATGGCTTCCCAAGAAACTTTGGAAAAATAGAAGGAGCAGTTCATGGCAAGTAAATATTTAACAGGTGTCGGAAGTGAATCAAAGCAATTAGCTACATGGTACTTTACTTTTGCAGCAATTTTGTTTGGTGCGCAATTACTTTTTGGTTTGATAGCGGCTATACAGTATGTAATGCCAGGTTTCCTTTATGGAATACTTGATTTTTCAATCGCAAGAATCATACATATTAATGCGCTCGTTGTATGGATGGTTTTTGCAATGTTTGGTTCCGTTTATTGGTTACTGCCTGATGAAACAGGCATTGAAACAGTTGGCATTAAAATTGGAAAATTATTATTTTGGATTTTTGCAGCAGCAATTGTTGTAGTTGTTCTTGTTTATTTACTTATTCAAGTAGGTCCGGCAGATGAAACAACAATCTGGTTTATCACCGAAGGTCGTGAATATATTGAAGCACCTCGTTGGGCTGACTGGGGTATTGTTGTTGTAGCTCTTGGATTTGTTGCAAATTTATTCCTTACAGGTATAAAAGGGAAACAAACTGGTATCGTAACTGTTTTAATGGCAGATATGATTGCGTTTGCAGGTCTTTATTTAGCTGGTATGTTTTTTACTGACAATATTTCTGTTGATCAGTATTGGTGGTGGTGGGTAATCCACTTATGGGTTGAAGCTACCTGGGAAGTTTTCGTTGGTGCAATTGCAGCTTATGGTCTTATTAAAATGATTGGCGCTCATCGTCAAGTTGTTGAAATGTGGTTATGGATTGAAGTAGCGATGCTATTTGGTTCAGGTATTCTTGGACTTGGACATCACTATTTTTGGATTGGAACACCTGAGTATTGGTGGGAAATCGGTGCGTTATTCTCTGCACTAGAACCATTACCACTTGTTGCAATGTTTATTCACGTACTATATGATTGGGGTAAAACTCAAGGTGCTCAAGAAGAAAAAGGAAGTACAGTCTCTGTTGTCAACAACAAGCCTGCATTTACATGGTTTGTTCTGAATGCATTTGGTAACTTCTTAGGTGCTGGTATTTGGGGATTTTTCCATACACTGCCACAAGTAAACCTATATACTCACGGTACACAGTTTACATCAGCGCACGGTCACCTTGCGTTCTTTGGTGCATATGCAACTATTCTTATAGGTATGATGTATATTGCGGTTCAAGGAACAAACGGTATTAAAATTATGAAACATACAAAAGCTTCTCTTTGGGGTGTAAGTATGATTGTTAGTGGTGTCGTTGGCATGACTGTGGCACTTACAATTGCCGGTTATGTTCAGGTTCTTGTATCTCGTGCACAAATGGGTGCAACATGGGCAGGATACTTTGACGGTCAAAGCGGTATGTGGTTTTCTCAAGCGATGGATTGGAGACTTGTCATGGGTGTAGTTACATTCCTAGGTTTCATATTCTTAGCAAAAGATTTACTAACTACTGGTAAAAACCCAGTACACGAAAGATAAGGAGATAAAATGTTTGAACCATTTACAGATGTTGTGCCTAGCTTTTTTGGCTGGCTCAACCAAGGTCCTTTAACGTTAACAATTTTTCTGCACACAGTGATAATACTTCCAATGATTTGGATCTATTTTCAAGAGAAAAAGCGTTTGGAAAACGAAAACTAGTCTGTATTGACTCCTTATTCGGAGTCATACATAGTCGTATTTTAGAAGGAGAAATAAAATGAGATTAAATAAATTAGTTACATCAGTAGCAGCTTTAGCTGTTGTCAGTTCAGGTCTATTTGCAGGCACTTCACATATGAATGTTGAAAAAATGTTTGAAAAAGAGTGTCAAGGTTGTCACGGTCCAAATCATGAAGGTGGTGTTGGAGCAGATCTACGTCCAGCAAAATTAGAAAAGAAAAATGCATATTCACTTGCAGAAGTAATCTTAAATGGTCGCCCGGGTACAGCTATGCCTCCATTTTCTGAAAAAATGAATAAAGCAGATGCACAAAAAATGGTAGACTATCTTCAGCATTTTAAAGGCAAAGAAATGACTGTGCTTTCACTGGATGCTGTGAAAGCTGGTTGGAAAAAGCTTAATGACAGAACTGCCTTATTGAAGAAATATCCACATGCTGTTGATGTTAAAAAAGTTACTGATATCTGTTTTGTAACAGAAAGAGATGCAGCACGTGTTGTTTTCATTGATGGAACAAGCGGTAAAGTTTTATCTAAGCACCCTGCTGGTTTTGCTGTTCACGTTACAGTAACGAATAAGCGTCAGCCACGCTATGCTTATTCAATCTCTCGCTCAGGTTTAGTGACTATGTTTGACCTTGCTTCACATGGTCAGAAAAAAATTGCTCAAGTTCAAGTCGGTTCTGACTCTCGCGGTCTAGCTGTTTCACCAGATGGTAAATACCTCATGGCAGGAAACTATGTTCCGGGTGGAGCTATTCTTATGGATGCGATGACTTTAGAGCCACTTAAAGTTTACCCTACTTCATCTGTTATTAATATGGATGGAGACATCGGTTCATCTCGTGTTGCAGGTATTTATGACACTCCATACGGACCATATATTGCGTTTGCTCTTAAAGATGCAGGGCATGTATATATCGTAGATTATTCTAAACCTAATTTCCCAATCGTTGGTGATATTCCAAATATCGGTAAAATTCTTCACGATGGTTTTGAAAATGAAGGAAAAGAGATTGGTCGATACTTAATGCAAGCATCACAAGGAAGTGATGTTATGGGCGTTGTTGACTTTAAAACTAAATCTTTAGTTGCTAAAGTTTATACAGGCCCTGGCAGCAAGCCACACCCAGGTCAAGGATCAAGCTGGTACAATGACAGATATGGTCAGCTTTATGCTACAAACAGCATGAATGTTGGTGATGTTGTTATTTGGGACAGCAACTGGGATGTTGTAGCTCAC
>JAMORM010000040.1 GCA_027063585.1 Sulfurimonas sp.
CAACCGTCACTTGAGAAGATGTATAGGCATGCGTTGTTGTAATCATGGCATTTTGCACACCGAAATTTTCTTCAAGCACTTTCATAACGGGAGCCAGTGAATTTGTCGTGCATGAAGCATTTGAGATGATATGATGTTTTGCACTGTCATACTCTTTATGGTTCACACCCTTTACTATTGTCAAATCAACATTTTTTCCCGGTGCCGAAATAAGCACTTTTTTTGCACCTGCCTCTATATGCTGCACCGCCAAAGTTCCGTCGGTAAAACGCCCGCTACAGTCTATGACAATATCAATGCCTAAATCTTTCCAAGGCAGTTCAAGCGGATTATGATTACTGACTATAGTTATTTCATGCCCGTCAATAATAAGCTTGTTTGTCTGCGTTTGTATATCAAAATCTGCCCGTCCGTGAACGGAATCATATTGCAAAAGATACGCAGCATCTTCGACACTTGAAGTATTTACCGCAACTATTTCACAGTTTTGCGGCAAATTATGTATGTAGTGTCTTAATACCTGATTGCCTATGCGTCCCAAGCCGTTAATAGCTATACGTTTTTTCATGATTTTTCTCCTGTTTGTTGTGAATTTTTTGAAATTGGAATGTAAAATTTTTTAAGATACTCTTTCATCATTCTTCTTGCACTAAACTCAGGCGGTATACTTAATATTGCCTCTTTCATTTTTAATATCCACTGATTCGGCACTCCTTTATTGTCTACATCATAATAGAGCGGTACTATTTCATTTTCTAGCAGATCATACAGAGCATTTGAGTCTGCAAGAGTATTAGACGGCTCTGCACCAAATACCCAACCGTTTTTACCGTTATAAGCCTCCGGCCACCAACCGTCTAAAACAGACAAATGAAGCGTACCGTTTAAAGATGCTTTCATACCGCTCGTGCCGCAAGCTTCCATCGGTATTTGTGGATTATTCAGCCATACATCTACACCGTGAATCAGATACTTTGCAACATTCTCGCCATAATCTTCCACGAATGCTATTCTACCTCTGCATCTCGGATCCTGAGCTATTTTAAATATGTGTTGCAATATTTTTTTACCGACCAAATCCGCAGGATGGGCTTTTCCTGCAAAAATAACCTGAACAGGCTTATCTTGATTATTTAAAATCTTCTCTAACCTTTCTAAATCATTCAAAATCAAATCAGGACGTTTATATTCCGTCATACGGCGGGCAAAACCGATTGTTAAGATATCAGGATCTAGAAGTACGCCTTCTGCCATTGCCACGACAGGATCAATTCCATCTTTAGCATATTTAATACGTACACGTTCTCTTATAAAATTAACCATTGTAACTTTGCTTCTTTGTGAAATATCCCAAAGTTCTTTATTATCAATGTCTTTCACAAAACCCCACAATGCACTATCATCTTGTATTAGATTCCATTTATCGCCTAAAAAACGTATCAGCACTTCATGAAGCTCATCACTCATCCATGTCGGTAAATGCACACCGTTTGTCACATAATCCATCGCCGGTTTAGTAGCTTTCATTTTTTGCAACACATGTTTCCAGATTTTCGTCGTTACTTCACAATGTTTTTTACTGACGGCATTTCTGTTATCACACATATTTAACCCCAAAACCGTCATATTAAAACCTGCATTTTGATTATCGGGATTGAGTCCAAAACTCATAAACTGCTCTTTATTCATCCCTAATTTTTCCCAATAATCTTTAAAGGAAGCACTCATCATATCAAAATTGTATACATCCGTTGCAGCTTGAAGCGGCGTATGCGTTGTAAAGACTGACGTTTCTTTCACTTTTACTATAGCTTCGTCCAAACTCAGTTTTTCATTCTCTATACAACTTCGCACCCGTTCAAAAAGAGCAAAAGCAGGATGACCCTCATTAAGATGTAAAATAGAATACTCAATACCCAATTCTTCAAGCACTCTGTATCCGCCAATACCGAGTACAATCTGCTGTCGCAGTCTTTGATTCATATCAGAAGTATAAAGTCTGGAAGAAATCTGTCTGTCCCAAGGATCATTTTTTTCAATATCGGTATCAAGCAGATAAAGAGTTACCCGTCCGACATTAATTTTCCATACACTAGCATATACGGGAGGATCGATAAAAGGTACTTGAATAATAAAATGATTATTTTCTTTATCTAATACACGTTCAATCGGGGCAACGTCTTTGTCAATCGGTTCCTCTGTACCGTTTTGCCAGCCGTCAGTTCCGATAAATTGGCGTACATAACCATTTGGATACATAAAACCTATGCCCACCATCGGTAGTCCCATATCACTTGATTCTTTTAAAATATCTCCTGCTAAAAACCCTAAACCTCCTGAATATATAGGTACAGAGTGATGCAGACCATATTCTGCGCAAAAATACGCAATAGGCAGAGGCTCATCCGCATACACATTAGTATCCTTCATATATACTTTAAACATATCATATACATAATGATATTCACGCATAAAATACTCATTAGAACAGGCTTTGTCTAGTTCTTCTCGTGACATATTTTTAAGCATTAAAATCGGATTATGATTACTCTCTTTCCAGAGATAAGCATTTAATAATTTGAAAAGATTTTTTCCACGAGGATTCCATGTCCACCATAAATTTAATGAAATCTCTTTTAAACCGCTCAACGCATCCGGAAGCTCAGGTACTGCTATATTAATTGAAGGGTCCTTATTCATAATTTATCCTTTTAGACTTTTGAACCAATTCAGTTCATCCAAGTCTTCCCATGGATATTCTATATAACCAAGCTGTCCTTTTGCGGCAATCTCTGCATACAAAAAGCTCTCTTTACTCGGTTTATCTAAATGAAACTTTTGCATAATCCATTTTGGACTTAGTAAAAATTTATCGGCAATGATTTGAGAAAGTTCTTCATCTTTCATTTTTGTAAGACTCGTATATTGTGTATCGACCGTGACCGCAATCGGTCTTGGTTGTGCAATCACATAAGAAAGTTGGACCAAAGCTTTTTTTGCAAGTCCCGCTGCTACAATATGTTTTGCCAGCCATCTGGCAGCGTAAAGCGCCGAGCGATCAACTTTACTGTAATCCTTTGAGCTTTGAGCTCCTCCGCCTATTGGGGCATAACTTCCATAAGTGTCACAAACAACTTTTCTGCCTGTCAAACCGGAATCTGCTATGGGCGAATGTGTTACATACCTTCCTGTGTTATTTATATAAAATATAATAGAATCTTCATTAAAATGTCCTGCTTTGAAGTTTACTTCTTCCACTATGATTTTTTTAACCAGTGTTCGTACTTCCTCCGCCTCAACACTACTGTTATGCGGAATAGCTACAATGATTTTTGCAATACGTTCCGGCTTACAGTTATCAAAATTTTCTTTACTGCCGTAATCCATCACTATTTCAGTTTTAATATCTACTCCAAATATTTCGGGATGTTTCAGTGCATAGTTATACAAGACATCTCTTATTTGTCTGGCATAAGAAAAAGCTGTTGGCATATAATCTTCACGCTCACTTGTTGCATATCCAAATATCATTCCCTGATCTCCAGCCCCTATTTCATCACCTTCTTTAACAACCCCCATTGTGATATCGGAAGACTGTTTGCTAACATAGACTTCAATATCCGTCTCATCCGGAAAAAGTGTTTCATTTTTCTGAAATCCAATCTCAGGATATCCTATCTTTTTGAGTGCCTCTCTTGCAATATTTTCATAAAACACAGTATTAATAGAGGCAGTAGTTTTCACCTCTCCGCCTATAATGATGTGCTTACCGCTTATAAATACTTCAGTTGCTACTTTTGCGGCAGGATCAAGCTGCAGTAATTTATCTACAATTGAATCAGCAATAATATCTGCACATTTATCCGGATGTCCAGCTGACACAGCTTCTGAAACAAAAAAATACATGAAAAAATCCCCTTTTTTTTTTAAAACACATAATAAGACTAGAACATTTACAAACTAACTTTATTTTTATATCATATCATTTTTATAGCAAATAGAAGATTTTAATGATACAATATTTTCACGATTTCTAAAGGAGTCAAAATGTCAGCAACAGCATGGTTGAGTAAAGAACTCAGTAGTGGAAAGATTCTATGTCAAGCATGTGCGCAGTCATGCAAGATGGATGAAGGTGAATACGGAATTTGTGGAGTAAGAAAAGTAGAGGACGGTGAGCTCAAGCTACTTGTATATGGACTTGCTGCTGCGATAAACATAGATCCGGTAGAAAAAAAGCCGATGTTCAACTTTCTACCCGGTAGTAGCGCTTTTTCTTTTGGAACAGTGGGATGTAACTTCTCTTGTAAATTCTGCCAAAACTTTGACATATCCCAATATCCTAAAGAGCATAACCATCAAATATTCGGAAAGGAACTTCCACCAGAACGAATAGTTGAGCTTGCTTTAGAAAATGGATGCAAATCTATCGCCTATACTTATAATGAGCCAATCGTCTTTTTTGAATATACATATGATACGGCAAAACTCGCGCATGAAAAAGGGCTGAAAAATATCTATGTTACCAGTGGATTTGAAACACATAAAGCCTTGGATTTGCTTGCACCCTATATCGACGGAATGAATATAGATATTAAAGGCTTTACAGAAGAGTTTTACAAAGAAATTTGCGGTGCCAAACTTAAGCCTGTACTTGAATGTGTCAAATACGCACATGAAAAAGGAATCTGGGTAGAGATAACGACACTACTGATCCCTGGGAAAAATGATTCGGATGAGGAGATAAGAAATATTGCTAAATTCATTGCCGAAGTCGATCCGACAATGCCATGGCACCTCTCTGCCTTTCATCCGATGTATAAAATGTTAGATGTACCTTCTACCCCACTCTCAACACTGCGTAGAGCCTATGAAATAGGCATAGAAGAAGGTTTAAAGTACATTTATGTAGGTAATATTGATGATGAAGATCATGAGTCAACCTATTGCCCAAAATGTGGTAAAAGAGTAATTGATCGACAGGGACAAATAGGACAATATGTCACTAATGAACTTGATGAGAATGGCACCTGCCCACATTGCGGCTACTCACTTGAAGGAGTATGGCACTAAAAATGAGGATGATGCCCTTCAAAAAAACATTCACCTCCGAGTGCATACTGTTTTTGCATAATTTAACCTTATTGCAATAATTTCAATGCTTCTTTAACAGTTGCGTTTTCTGAAGTAACGGCATAAATAGCATTTGCCATTTTTATGGCCTCTTTCAACGGTCTTTGGTGAATGTTTCGCCCTGTTCCGTTGCCTCGGCTACCGCCTTTGTGTATCTGTTCATATAATTCCGTCAAAAACTCTTTTTCATCAATTTTTGCTCCGCCTTCACACAAAACACCTGTTCTTCCTGCTGCCATAGTCGCTTCTCGTAAGAGTTTGGGATCAAATTTTCCTTTTTTATTAAAAGGAACTTTGAGTTTTACAAAATCGGCACCTAAAGCAACGCCTACGCCTGCCGCACCGGCAATCAAATGTCCGTCATGTTCATCTTTAACAAACTTGCCTTTGGGATAAATCCAAAGTACGCACAAAAGCCCGTTTTTATGTGCTTCATGGACTATACTTGCCGCTTGGGTCAGCATTTCATGTTCGTACGCACCGCCGAGATACAACGTATATCCTACGCCTTTAATGTCAAGCCCGCTCTCTTTGGCAAAGGCGACGACTTCACCGACACTCAGCCACGCTTTTGAATACGGATCTTGTTTGTCATAAGGAACGAGATTTGTTTTTGAGTTTAATTTTACAAGATAAGGAATATTTTTATAATCACGTCCGTATCTGCTTATAAGTCCAAACTGTGTTGCAAAAACACCGATTTTTGCACTTGAAGCAATTTTAAACATATGCTCGGGAGAGTTGTCTTCAAGCGGAATATCTTTACCGTAAAAATCATTGTTTAAATGCTCTACTTTTTGGTCACCTGCAAAAAGCATCAAATGGTTCGTGCCGTTTGTTGCACTTTTAAGATTTTTTTTATATATCGACTCTTTGTTTTTTGGTACATCTGCGGGAATATTATATTTCATCTCTTTTCTCCGTTATTGTTATCATCTATATCTTGCACAAAAGCACCGCCGAGTAGCAATGCAATACCGTCAAACAACAAGCTGATACCGACAAGAATCCCAATTAAAAGAAGAGAGCTCATCGGCCAGCCTATTACAAATAATACACCTAAGGCTAAAGATGTAATGGCATTAAAAAGCCAGACTAACCATATTTTTTGTGGTCGGAGTGAAAGTGCCAAAGAAAAACTTGCAAAGGCATCCGTAAAAAAGTATATGGCAAAGACAAGTCCAAGTGCTGCAGCACCTTGAATCGGGTAAAACAAAATAAAAAATGATGAAAGCACTAAAACAAAACTTTTCAGCCATCCTACCCAGTCTTTGCGGTTGCTTTTGTAAGTCATCACACCCGCTGATATTCCTGCAAAGAGCATTAAATACGCTACTAAAAGTACAGTCGTTAAACTCATTATGGATGGGAATAAGATACCGGCTAAACCGAAAAGTACAAAAAGCGTACCGCTTATTTTGGCATGTTTTTTAAAATTGTCTACAAGGTTTTTATTGATATTCATCTCTAAGTTAAGATCTTCGTGCCATTTCCACATTGTTATCTCCCTAATTTTTGTTCAAGTTTTCCGATATTTTCTATAGTTTTTAATACACTGTCAGGGTTTAGACTCATAGAATCAATACCCAAACGTACGAGATATTCCGCCATTTCGGGATAATCCGACGGTGCTTGACCGCAAATTCCGCTATGACGATTGTTTCGTTTACAACCCTCTACTGCCAGTCGAATCATCTCTTTAACACCCTCATCTCTCTCATCATAATCAAAAGCGACGATTTCACTGTCACGGTCAACGCCGAGTGTCAGTTGCGTAAGGTCGTTGCTACCGATGCTGAAACCGTCAAAAAGTTTACTGAAATTATCAATTTGAATGACATTGTTAGGAATTTCACACATAACATAGATTTCAAGTGAGTTTTCACCCTGTTTCAGTCCGTATTTTGCCATTGTATCTATAACACGTTGTCCTTCATCTACTCTGCGGCAAAACGGAATCATTAAAGTAACATTCGTAAAGCCCATCTCATCACGAACACGCTTCATAGCTGCACATTCCAAGGCAAAGCCCTCTTCATAGTTAGGATGAGCATAACGTGATGCACCACGAAAACCTATCATCGGGTTATCTTCTTTAAGTTCAAAAGTCTCACCGCCGAGCAGTGTTGCATATTCATTTGATTTAAAGTCACTCATGCGCACTACACACGGTTTGGGATAGACGCAAGAAGCAATAGTCGCCACACCCTCCGAGAGTGTTTTAACAAAAAAATCTTCCATAGAGTCATAAGCTCGAGTGAGTTCTTCTAATTTTACGCGCGTAGCCTCATCAACTTTTTGGGGATGTTTGAGTGCCATCGGGTGCGCTTTTATATACTCGTTAATGATAAATTCCATTCTTGCAAGTCCTATACCGTCAACCGGTAAAGAGGCCAATGAAAAAGCGATATCAGGATTTCCGAGATTCATCATAATCTTTGTTTTTGTTTTTGGCAAATTTGAGAGATCTGTCCTTATAATTTCAAAATCCAAAAGTCCCTCATAGACATGTCCCTCTTCGCCCTCGGCACAACTTACCGTCACTTCGTCGGCATCTTTAAGTACATCGGTAGCATTGTCACAACCGACAACGGCAGGTATACCGAGTTCACGAGAAAGTATGGCTGCGTGACATGTTCGCCCGCCTTTGTTTGTAATGATGGCAGAGGCTATTTTCATTATAGGCTCCCAGTCGGGATTTGTCGTATCCGCAACCAAAACTTCACCTGCTTTAAAAGTATTAAGTTCCTTTACGCTTGCTATGTAGCGGGCTTTGCCCTGTCCGATTTTTGTACCGATTGCCTGACCTGTCACTAAAATTCTTCCTGTTTCTTTAAGATGATAGGTTTCTAATACATTGCCTTTTTTTTGTGACTCTACAGTTTCAGGTCTCGCCTGCACCATATAAAGATGTCCGTCTAATCCGTCTTTTGCCCACTCCATGTCCATAGGTTTAGTAAAACCGGCTTTTTTCGAATAATGATTTTCTACTTTAATAGCATAGTCGGCAAGTACCATTACTTCTTCATCCGTTATACAAAAATGAGATTGTTCCTGGGGTGTTGTCGGTATATTTTTAGTATATTCAACTGCAATATTGTCAAGATTGATGGTATCGGTAAAAATCATCTTTTTCTCTTTAGAACCTAAAGAGCGTTTGAGAACTGTTTTAAAACCTTCATTATAAGTTGGTTTATGCACATAAAAAGCATCTGGATTAATGGTACCTTGAACGACATTTTCACCAAGACCGAGTGCCGCATTTATAAAAACTACATCTTTAAAACCCGTCTCCGTATCAAGTGAGAACATTACTCCACTCTGTCCGATGTCACTGCGAACCATTTTCATCACAACAACAGAAAGATAAACTTTTAAATAGTCAAAACCGTTATCATATTTATAATGTATGGAACGATCTGTAAAATTTGATGCGAGACATCTTTTGTACGCATCAAGTAATTCCTCTGCATTTGCTATATTTAAGTAAGTATCATTTTGCCCTGCAAAAGAGGCTTCGGGAGAGTCTTCAGCCGTAGCAGAAGAGCGAACGGCTAAAGAAAGGCTCTCTCCATATTCTTCTTTTAATTTTTTATAAGCTTGTAAAATATCTTCGCGTACAGCATCCGGCAATTTTGCATTATATACAATTTCACGACATTTTTTCCCTGCACTTTGCAAGGCATCAACATTGTTGACATCAAGATTATCAAGTAGTCCATGGAGTTTTTCCCAAGCGTTGTTTGCATCAAGCACTTTCACATAAGCACTTGATGTTACTGCAAAACCGTTTGGCACACGGACACCTTCGCTAGTCAGATTTTGGTACATTTCCCCCAATGAAGCATTCTTTCCGCCTACTTCAGCGACATCTTCTATGCCTATTTCACTAAACCATTTTATATTTTTGGACATCTAACAGCTCCTTTTAATTATCTCATATGATTTATTATAGCCCTTTTTAAGTAAACAATAAACAATAAATAAAAGCACAACATTTACTATTCATTATCAATTTATTTATACAATATATATAAACAAACTTGATAATAAAAGGATAAAGTATGAAAAAAAGAGTTATTATATCAACAATATTAGCAGGGGTACTGCTATCAACATCAGGAATGTGTGCCAGCAACAACTTTGGTGCACAGAAAAATGATATGCAAAGATTAAAAAATGTTGTAAAAAAAGAAGCTACACAACATAGGCAAGTTATATCAAAAGCACCTCAAGAAGTATCTCAAGCATTAAAACAAACAATTGAAGCACTTAAAGCCTTACAAAAAAGAGATACTAAAACAGCGAAAGAGGCTTTAAATAAAGCAACAAAGCTTTTTGACACGGCACTTAAAAATGATCCGGAACTTGCCCTTGTTCCAGTTGCAGATGCTATAGAAGTTCATGATTTTACAGGAGATTCTAAACTTGTAAAAAAGACTATAAAGATTGCTCAAGATTTACTTGATGATTATGACACACAAGCTGCAAGAGCAATACTAATGCCTTTAGAAGATGAAATGGATATGACAACACAATATTTACCAATGGGGACTTATCCACTTGCCACAAAAGAAGCACTTAAAGAATTAAACAAAGGCAAAACAAAAGAGGCTTTTACAACACTTATAACTGCTTTAAACACTATAGTCATTAAAACTACTATTGTACCATTACCGCT
>JAMORM010000041.1 GCA_027063585.1 Sulfurimonas sp.
ACAGATAAAAAAAGAGCATTACAGGCAAAAGGTATTGTTATTTTTGATACAAATGCAAAAAAAATATATACAGAAGTAAATTTTGATATTCATAATGACGCAAACCTGACTTTTTATTCTGTAGCAGATTCACAGCGCCTTGTATATAATATTCACAGCAATAAAAATATATCTGATATATCCTACTTAATTAAAATGGCACATTTACCAAAAGAAGTTATATATTGGGCATATACCGCTATTAAGATGCAGCATTTAGATATTAAAAAATTTAATGGTTTTATAAATTATACAGATTTAAAAAATGCCTATAAAAATATCTATATCGAAGCGGTCGGAAAAAAACTCTCTTATGCTTATAATCCAAAACTTAATGCGATACATACACAGCAAACCAACCTTGAGTTTAAAAACGGTGTTTTATATATAAGACCGCAAAAGCCCTACTCTTATGGTATGAATTTAGACAAAAGTTGGTTGAAAATAGATTTTAGCAAAAAAGAAGAACTTCTGACGTTGCATCTATTGTTTGACGGCATGCTCAACAAAGATATGTTACATGTATTAAGCACCTACGACATAAAACTGCCTTTTTTACAAAGAAAAGGCAAAGTTGCTACAAATCTCATTATAACAGTTAATCTGCGCACAATTCATGTTGATGCAAAAGGCGACTTTTATACAAAAAAAGCAAATTTTGATTATCTTGGTCTCAACATAGACATTTATGATACACATATACATCTTGATAATTATGATGTAACGATAGATAAAATGAATGCACAATACAAAGATATTGCTCAGGCTGATGTACATGTAACCTTTAATGCAAAAAAATCTGTCGGGACTATCAATCTTGATTTTCATAAAATACAGACGCATGATGTATCACTTATAGCAGATAAAACACCTCTGCATATTGCATACAATATTGATCCAAAACAAGACACTGTTGACATTCAAAAATCTCAATGGAAATACAAAAACAGACAGGTAACACTCGATAAAATTTTAGTTGATTTTGATTTAAATACTCTGAGGGCAAAAATACCTGTAACATTTTTCAAAGTCGATAAAATGGCAAATGGATATGTGAACGGAATAATAAACCTGAAAACAGCACAAATAAATTTAGATGTAGATGTACTTAAATTAAAATACGGCGGTGTAGAGTTGTCTCAAACTGTCACGCCGTTAAAAGTAACATATAATAAATTTTTATCAGTTTCTTCTAATGCTGATATCTATTTTAGTGTGAACGGTTCAGAATATAAAGCAAAGGATTTTTATATCAGTTTTGAGAAAGAGAGCATTTACTTAAAGCATACGCTGCTGAAAATAAGCCAATATATCAGTACGAAGATTTATGCTAATTATGATTTTAATTCTAAAAAAGCACATATAAGCTTGAGTGATTTTATACTAAAAAACCCAGACACAGGTGAGATATTGTATGAAAATAATAAAATATTGCTTGGTGGACATATTGATGGTGAAAATATTACAATTAATTCAAAAGAGTTGGATGCTACGTTTGTTTCAAGCAATGAACAATGGAGATTAACACTGGGTTCTCTTACAACT
>JAMORM010000042.1 GCA_027063585.1 Sulfurimonas sp.
CCTTTTGACATAACGACTGTCTTGAGAAATAGTTTTGCCCGCTAGGGTAAACTATTTCTCTCCAAGTACTTGTTATGGATGAGTGTTAAGTAAATCGTTAACTTCCATATCAATTCTATCTATGTGTATTCCTGAATCGTAAATTTTATCAAAATCCCATTCATCTGGATTTAACCAAAAATTTCCTTTTACTTGTAGTCGTTTTGCGAATTCTGGACTAAATTCTCGTGCAAATATAGATGCTTGTGACCATAAGTCAGATAATTCATGTTCTTTTTGTAAATCTCTAGGTTTGTTATGTTCATTTCTCAAAATAATATATTGCTTTGTTTTTTGTAAAGCTTCACTTATTGCAACTAATGCTTTAGTTCGTTTTTCACTTGTAAAATGTCTTTCATCTCGAAAATACTTTAACAATTCAGTTAAACCTTTTATCATAATTAATTTCCTTTCCATAACTATTTATTCAACGGACATTCTAGCACAAATAACTCTTAAAAACAAAATTAAATTCACACTGTCAATGTCCTTTTAATTTTAAAAATATAACAATTTGCCATATTTTTACTATTTTTTGTATATTTTGATTATTATGTTTAAAAATAAAGTGTATTTATTGCTCTTTATATCATTTAAAAAAGACAAAATGTCCGTTAATTGAATAAAAAAGTATTAAAAAGACACTTTGTCCCTTAAAGTTTTGGAGGTTGTTATGTCTGGAAAGAAAAAATTGCTTGATATTGTTCGTGACAAGATACGTTTTAAACATTATAGTTTATCTACGGAAAAAACTTATGTGCATTGGATAAAGCACTATATACTCTTTCATAACAAAAAACATCCTGTTGAGATGGGTAAAAATGAGATCGAAGAATATTTGACCTTTCTTGCAACCAACAAAAAAGTAAGTCCCACTACGCAGAACCAAGCTTTTGCGGCTATATTGTTTTTATATCGTGAAATTTTGGGTGTTGATATAAGTGAGTGGAATATTCAGGCTTTAAGGGCACATGAACGAAAGCATATACCCGTTGTTTTAACCAAAGATGAAGTACAAAAAGTTTTACATAATTTAAATGGCACATATAAACTAATGGTGACTTTAATGTACGGATGTGGACTTCGGATGAGTGAGCTTTTAAATTTGCGAGTAAAAGACATAGATTTTGGGTTTGACAAAATATATATTTGGAACAGTAAATCTCTCAAGGATAGAACGATACCCTTGCCATTAAAGCTTAAAGATGAATTAAGAATACAAATAAAACAGGTACAAGATATACATAATGTAGATATACAGGGAGGATTTGGAAATGTTTACATTCCCTTCGCTTTATCGAAAAAATATAAAGACAGCAGCACAAAAAGCCAACTTAAACAAGCGAGTCACTTCGCATATATTTAGGCACAGTTATGCTACGCATTTACTTCAAGCAGGTATAGACTTAAGAAGTATTCAAGAGCTTTTAGGGCATAAATCTGTGGAAACTAGTTTGAGGTTACACCACACTTTCGCTTTAGCGACGGTGGTATCGGCATTTAGTGCCAGACACGTCGTCAGTGAAATGAACAAAGCAAAACTCATAAGTCCTTTGGACTTTTAAAAAGGCACAAGAATGATAGAAAGATTTTATTTAAAAGATTATTTGAGTTTTAAAGAAGCGGAGCTTAATTTGCAATCAGGTCTGGTTGTGTTTACCGGTCCCAGCGGGAGCGGGAAGTCTATACTAATGGAGTCTATACTCTCATCACTCGGAGGTGCGTCTTGTGATGCTTCTGTTTGTGAAGCAAGTGTTACCTGGACGATTGATGAAGATGAGTGCGGCATTGAAAATGATGATATCAACGTGTTTAAACACATCAAAAAAGAAAAATCACGTTACTTTATAAACAATCAAAGCCTTTCTCGCAAGTCTATCAGCCGGGTTGCATCTCAGTATCTTCGTCATTTGAGTTTAAAAGACTTCAGTGATTTTGAAAATGAAAATCTACTTGATATTTTAGACAAAAGAGCAGAGAACAAGTCTCAAAAAATTGTGAAGCTAAAAGAGTCCTATAAAAAGAGCTTTTTTGAATACCAAGAGGTCAAAAGAGCGTTACATGTAATAGAAGAAGAAGAGAGAAAAATTGTTGAGTTAAAAGAGTTTGCAGCGTATGAGATAAAAAAAATACAAGATATAAACCCGACTGTTGGAGAAGATGACGAGCTTTTGCAAATAAAAAAAGAGCTTTCTAAAAAAGAAAAAGTTTTAGGTAGTATAGAGTCTGCGAGTGAAATTTTCAATTATGAACATTTGGTTTCAACTGCGTTAGAGGCATTGGATGAGCAGAGCAGTTTTTTTGACGATGCTATGAACGAGCTTCGAGGCATTTTAGAGAGTGCACAGGAGCGTTTTAGTGCGCTTGATGACGTTGATGTAGAAGAGGTGCTTAACCGTATAGAAGAGCTAAGTGGACTCAAGCGCAGATACGGCAGCATAGAAGAAGCACTGGAGTATAAAAAACAAAAAGAGTTAGAGCTGCAAAAATATGAAAACATAGAAGTGGCAAAAAATGATTTACATGTAAGATATGAAAAGCTCTCTTTACAGGTCAAAGAGCTTGCAGGGGAGTTGAGTGCTTTACGAGCCAAAGCTTTACCAGGATTTGTTAAAGATTTGAATAGTTACCTGAACAGCTTGTATTTAAGAGACGCAAAAATCCACATGGAGAAGGTAAATTATGATCTACACGGGCAAGATAAATTGGAGATTGAGCTTAATGAAGCACAACTTTCCAAAATAAGTACGGGCGAGTTTAACAGGCTCCGTTTGGCAGTTCTGGCTTTAAAGTCAGAGTTTATGAACAGTAATGGCGGAGTGCTGATGCTTGATGAGATAGATGCAAATCTCAGTGGTGAAGAGTCTATGAGCGTTGCAAAGGTATTAAAACAGCTCTCTAAACATTTTCAGATTTTTGTTATTTCACACCAACCACAGCTTACTTCTATGGGTGATCAGCACTTTTTGGTCTATAAAGATGGTAAAATATCAAAAACAAAAGAGCTCAGCATGGATGAACGTGTAGATGAAATAGCTAGAATAATAAGTGGTGAAAGTATTTCAAAAGAGGCTAAAAAGTTTGCCAAAGAGCTGTTGGAGGCAAATAGATGTGTTTCGTGATTTCAACTGTAGGACTGTTTTTAGCCTACAACTTTTATAATGCGGGCAATATGCTTTTAGCAGGCGGGTCTGTGTTGGTTTCTATGGTTTTTATTTTTTTAATGATACGAAACATATTACATGTAAAGAAAATAAGAGAAGAAAAAAATGATAATTGATACCCATATACATTTGGATGATGTAAGATATGATGAAGATTTGGATAAAGTGCTTGAGCGTGCTCGTGAGGGTGGAGTGAAGCGTTTTATTATCCCCGGAGCAGATTTGAGCACTTTGGAAAAAGCTATAAGTATTGCTGAGCATTACGAGGATGTATATTTTGCTATCGGGGTGCATCCTTATGACATTGATGGTTTTGACATAAGATACTTTGAAAAGTATGTAGGGCATAAAAAGTGCGTAGCTATCGGTGAGTGCGGAATGGATTATTTTCGTCTTGAAGGTAGTGATGAGGAAAAAGCACAGGAGAAAGAGGCGCAGGCAAAAGTTTTTATAGCACAGATAGAGTTTGCCAAAAAATATAAAAAACCTTTGATAGTCCATATTCGTAATGCTTCACATGATTCTAAAATGATACTTTTAGAGCATGGTGCAAGTGAAATCGGTGGTGTATTGCACTGCTTTAATGCAGATGATGAGCTGTTGAGTCTTGCAAATGAGAATTTTTATTTCGGCATAGGGGGTGTTTTAACCTTTAAAAATGCCAAAAAACTTGTAAATATTCTGCCTAAAATACCAAAAGAAAAACTCATTATAGAGACTGACGGACCTTATTTGACTCCTACACCGCATCGCGGAGAGCGAAATGAACCGCTTTATACAACTTTTGTGGCACAAAAAATGGCAGAAATTTTAGAAATCCCAAGAGAAGAAATAGAGAAAATAACTACGAAAAATGCCCTGAAACTCTTTCATATTTCTTAATATTAAATCAGATACAACTTTTTTTAATACAATTTTAGATAAAATAGCATACATTAAAAAAAATTAAAACTAAAAAAGTTGTCTATGATTAAATATATATTAACCTTATGTTTCCCGTTATTACTTATGGCTAATTTGACGTATGAATCAAATTATAATAAAGAGTTGGCACTGTTAGACTCGTTTGATATAGAACCTTCATTTTTATATGATCCGATTATGAATAAAATGAAATCCAAAACTTTGGCAAAAAACAAGCACTTTTTCAAGGCGATGGAGGAGGCATATTTATTTATTCCTGCAATAAAAAGCACTCTTTCAAAATATAATGTTCCTCAAGAATTTCTATATCTTGCTATGGCTGAATCAAACTTTCATACAAAAGCTTACTCTCGCAAAAGAGCAGCCGGGTTATGGCAGTTTATGCCGGCAACAGGAAAACTTTTTCATTTGAAAATAGATGAGTATGTAGATGAAAGACGTGATCTAATCAAATCAACCGAGGCAGCGGCAAAGTATCTCTCAGCACTTCATAAAAGATTTGGCAAGTGGTATTTGGCCGCCATTGCATACAACTGCGGTGGCGGTGCGCTGAATAAGGCAATCAGAAAAGCAAAAACAGATGATCTTTCTGTACTGCTTGATTCAAAAAAGCACTATATTCCAAGAGAGAGCCGTTACTATATACGAAAAATAGTTGCGTTGGCACTTATAGGCAGCGATGAACAGTATATGTTACACAGTGAGTATGAGTACCTTTTAAACCGTGCTAATGCTTACTCCATTGCAACGATTAAACTGCCTAGAGGGGAGTCGTTAACGAGACTTTCAAAACTGATTCATATTCCGCTAAAAGACCTGAAAAAGCTTAACAGACATTTGAAATATGACTTTGTTCCACCTTATTCCAAAGGCTATGATGTCTATATTCCCTATATTAAACTTGCTGAGTATAAACAAAAGTATTATAAAGAGCCTATGCAAAACTTTTACAAGGTGCATGTAGTAAGACGCGGAGATAATTTGTCTCGCATAGGAAAAAAATATGGTGTTTCTTATAAAGTTATTAAAGATTTTAATAAATTACGAAGCAATCGTTTGAAAATAAGACAAAAATTGATTATTCCGATAGCTAAAAAAAGCAAGCATCAAAAATTTCAAAGTAAATACTACTATATGGTAAAAAGAGGAGATTCTTTAGAATCCATTGCTAGAGCGCATAAAATAAGCATAAGAAATATACGCGCACAAAACAACATTAAAGGCTCTTTAATTCGAGTCGGTGAGAGGTTGAAACTGTATGAGTAAATTATTTTTTGTTTTAGTAATCGGCAGCGTTTTATTTATGAGTGGATGTAGTACGAGAAGTTACAGCGGCTACAAACATTACAAATATTCTGAACCGACTTATTACAGTGATGATAAAAGTGTGTACAGGTCGACATATGACAGAAAAAAATACTCTCATCCTACGATGCGTCCTTATGTGGTACATGGTAAACGCTACTATCCGACAGTTGTGAGTGTTGGAGACAGATTTAGAGGCAATGCAAGCTGGTACGGTCCTGATTTTCATGGAAAATTTACCTCGAATGGTGAGAGATACAACATGTGGGATATGACAGCCGCACATAAAACACTGCCGATGAATACGATTGTCAAAGTTACAAACAGAAGAAACGGCAAAAGTACGGTTGTGCGTATTAACGACAGAGGCCCTTTTGTATCTACAAGAATTATAGATCTTTCAAAAGCTGCAGCATCAAAAATCAACATGATAGGCACAGGAACTGCCCCTGTAACACTTGAAGTACTCGGATTTGCGGGCAAAGGCAAAAATAAGATTCCAAGTACACGGCAGTTGAAAAAATCACCAAAAAGGATGCAACTAGGTGGATTTGCACTGCAAATTGCATCTTTTTCAAACATAAACGGTGCAATAAAGACACAAGAAAAATATAATAATACGGATGGATACACAACAGTTATTAAAGATATGCAAGGTGCAAACGGCAGAATGTTTAAAGTTTGGCTTAAAGGCTTCAAAAGTGAGCACGAAGCAAGAGATTATAAAGCAAACGGCATATTTAAAGGTGCATTCATAGTGAGAGAGGATTGAAAATGATAACAAAAACAAGAACAACCAAAGAGACAGATATTACAGTGTCACTTGATATAAACGGCACGGGAAAGAGTAGTATAGATACAGGTGTGGGCTTTTTAGACCATATGCTTGAGAGTTTTTCCAAGCACTCTTTAATTGATTTAGACATTACATGTAAAGGTGATACGTACATTGACGATCACCACAGTGTTGAAGATGTCGGAATTGTTTTGGGTTCGCTGCTTGCACAGGCGATTTACCCTGTAAAAAATATGGAGCGTTTTGGCAGTGCAAACATAGTAATGGATGAAGCATGTGTTTCTTGTGATTTAGATTTAAGCAACCGTCCTTTTCTTGTATATGAGTTACATGTAAGTGGCAAAGTAGGGCAGTTTGACACAGAACTTGTCGAAGAATTTTTTCGTGCATTTGCTTTGAATGCCAGAATAAGTATGCACATTGTAGAGTGCCGTGGGAAGAATAAGCACCATATTATAGAAGCGGCGTTTAAATCAGTTGCCGTTGCCATAAGACGTGCTACTACGAAGAATGAAAGAGTCGGCATACCGAGTACAAAAGATGTTTTATGATTAAACTTATAGTTTTAGATGTTGACGGTTGTTTAACTGATGGTAAACTTATATACTCAGCAGATGGATTTGAAAGTAAAAATTTTAATGTAAAAGACGGGTTGGGTATAACTACCTGGATAAAAACAGGAAACCAAGTAGCCATTATTACGGGAAGAAACTCTGAGATAGTTGAAAAAAGAGCCAAAGAACTTGGTGTACAACATTTACACCAAGGCATACGCAATAAATACAAGGTTATAAAAGAAATTGTCGAGTCACTCGGTCTTAAATTTTACGAGGTCGCTGTAATAGGGGATGATTTGAATGATTACAAAATGCTCTCTCTTGCCGGCAGAAGTTTTACACCGAATGACGGGCATGATGAGATTAAAAAACTTGTCAATACTGTACTCTCTCAAAGTGGCGGTAATGGTGCAGTAAGAGAGATGATAGATATTTTGGTCGAAGAAAATGATCAAAAAGAAGAATTTTTATCTGTATGGTTGTAAGGAGTAGGTTATTAACATCAATATATTTTTAACTTTTGTTATCACTGTTTTATTAGTCATCTTTTTTATGTTCAAACCGATGGATATAAAAATTCAACACTTTAAAGATGTACCTTTGTTTGAGTTGAGTGATTTTACTATGTATGAGCTCAACCCTGAAGGTCTGACTACAATACTTCAGGGTACTACAGGCACAAGATATGCCGACAGATATACAATTAAAGATATGGACTATACCGATAATTCAAAAAAATATATTGCCAATATGATTTCTGATTTTGGGGTATATAAAAATGAAATTGTGAAGTTAACAGGTCATGTTGTTTATGTACGAGAAGACGGGCTTACTTTTAAAAGTGAAAAAGCAATATACAACAAAAAAACAGCAGATGTGATAAGTAATACAAAATACATTGCTTATCTGAATGATAATATTGTCATTGGAAATTACATTAAATACAATAACATTTCTAAGAAAATTTATTCTAAAAATGTCATTGCCAAATACCAACTAAAAGAGGGAAAATAGATGAAATACCTGCTAATACTAACGTTTTTACTACAAACTGCACTCTTCTCACAAGAGCTTAAAATTAAAGCTGATGAGTTTAAGGGAGATCAAAATAAAGGTATTTCAATTTTTACTGGACATGTCAGAATCAAAAAAGTCAATGATGAGTTAAATGCTTCTAAAGTGACTGTATATACAGATAAAAAAAACAAGCCTACAAAATTTGTAGCGGTAGGAGATGCCTCTTTTAAAATACAGACAGAGCAGGGAGCACGCTATAGAGGTGTTGCCCAAAAAGTCATCTATCTGCCTTTAAAAAAAGAGTATCATTTTTTTGGCAATGTGCATCTGAAACAACTTGATGACAAAAAAGAAATTTTTGGTGACGAAGTGATTTTGCAGGCAATAGACGGCAAGGCCTATGCAAAAGGTATTGAAAAAGAGCCTGTTATTATGATATTTGATATAAAAGATGAAAAGGAAAAAAAATGATAGACATTGTTGATGCAAAGTTTATAACATCGGCTCCGAATGTCAGTGCAGCACCAGAATCTGAGGAACAAAATGAAGTAGTGTTTATGGCGCGCTCAAATGTTGGCAAAAGCTCACTGCTTAATGCATTGACAAATCATAAAGGATTGGCAAAAGTCTCTTCAACACCGGGAAAGACAAAACTTATAAACTATTTTGATGTTACTTTTTTAGATAGGGATTCTTCAGAAAAAGTTGTTGCCAAATTTGTAGATTTACCTGGTTTTGGTTATGCGAAAGTTGCTAAATCTATCAAGCATGACTGGGAAAAAAATTTGACAGACTATATTGCCAACAGAGAAGAAATTAAAATTTTTATTCATCTGATAGATTGCAGGCACCCGCATTTGGAAATAGACACTTCTGTGAGTGATTTTCTCTTTAAAACCGCTCGAGAAAATCAGTATATACTGCAAATATTTACAAAAATTGACAAACTCAATCAAAAAGAACAAAATGCACTTCGAAAAGAGTTCCCGAATGCACTCATGGTTTCAAGTGCAAAAAAACGAGGTATCAGTAAAATCGTCAAAGTAATTTATGATATTTTACAAGAGAGCGTGGATGAAGATTAATTATGTAAAAGCAAAACTCTCAGATATTGAAAAAATGAGAGAATTAGTGCTGCCTGAAGTGCAAAGCGGTGTTATCTTAGAAAGAAGTGAAGATGAGATTGCAACAAATATCCGTTCGTATACTTTGGCTTTTTCAGATGCACAGCTTGTTGGTTTTACAGCCTTACATATACATACAAAATACCTTGGCGAAATACGTTCACTCATTGTAAAAGAAGGCTTTCGAGGACAAAAAATAGGAGAAACATTAGTAAGTTATGCATTGGATGAGGGCAAAACACTTGGTCTTCAAAAAGTTTTGAGTTTAACCTATAAGCAGTCTTTTTTTGAAAGACTCGGGTTTGTAGAAATACCAAAAGAGTCCCTTCCCGAACATAAAATTTGGGCTGATTGTATTAAATGTAAACACTTTCCGATATGCAACGAAGTATCTCTCATCAAAAACCTATAATTCCATTCCTTTATATAATACTGTTTGTATTGTATGACAGTCTGGGCAGTATTTATCCATTTTTACCGCCACTGCTGGCAGTATTATATGTGCTTTTTAGCCGGGCTCTTGACAACAATGATACTGTTTCAATTTTTCTTATTGTATTGTGTTTAGTAGTTTTTGAAGCAAATTACGGCTATATTCTTTTAAGCTCAGTTATCTATTTTTATATAGTATACAAATTTATTATGCCAAAAATTATTCAAAATTCTAGTTGTGCTATATGTATTCGTGCTGTTACTGTTATACTTATCTATCTGGGCTTTTTCTTATTTTTAACTTTGCTGTCAAATATTTTTTTATT
>JAMORM010000043.1 GCA_027063585.1 Sulfurimonas sp.
TATACCGAAAAAATTAATGGCTTTACATGTAAGTGAATCAGGGTCATACGAGAAAAAGAGTCCGTCACAGCCGGTTGTACTTTCAACTATTTGTGAATTGTAGTCTAAAAGTGAAACTTTTTTGTTTGCATTTGCCGTGTTTGTCTCTGTGGTAGTAATTGGGTCTTCTTTTGCTATCCGATATTTTTTTTGTAAACCAAAAATCATATTTGCCATATATCTATCACGTTGTTCGGGTGAGCCTATGGCACTCCCGTAAACAGCCGTATCTTTTGAAAAATAATCTTGAAAAAAGGAAACAATGTAAGCAAAAAAGTTTTTTGTTTTTTGAGTGTTTGTCGTGTCTTCCGCTACAGGCTCTTTGTAGTATTCACTGTCTCTATAAACATCAAGCGCATAAAAAGCATCATCATGTGAAGTATTATAGTTTTTCGCACTGTCAAAAGGAACCCTATACTCTCCCTCAGGAAGCGGTGCCCCAAGTTTGTCAAGTTGTAAATCAGGATTTGTCAAAGTTCCATTATTTAATAGAAAGGGCTTTTGTCCGGAACAGCCTTCTTCAAGGAGTCCTCCCTCTTTACATGTAAAAGCATTTTCTATAGTAAGTTTTACGTTTGCATTGGTTGTGATATTTGTAAAATTGGACTGATTCTGTGCACTCTCTGAAAATTTTCCCCAAAAATTGTTGATTTTAAAATCTTGTGTATTTATTTTTACATTCTGGTACATGATTTTATCACCATACTCATTTTGTGTCATGCCCTCTTCATAAGGTGTGGCAAACGTAACATTACTTGTCGTTTTTGCCGAGAGTGTCAGAGTAAGTAGCAGATACAGACTCAAAAATATAATTTTTTTCATTCTTTTCCCTTTTTAATTTTCGTCAATTTTATTTAAAACCATAATATTGTGAATATAGTTATTTACTTTTTCATTGAGCTGTGTATCGCTCATACTTCTGTTTTGATCATGCAGTTCCTGTTTTTTTCTACAGGCTGCTATAATCAAACGTTCTTGTGTATGTTGCAGGTTCCCAAGCTGGTTCACTTGGTGCAAATTATCACTCTCTCCACCCAAAAACCAGATAAACCAAAATAACAGCATAATCGCTAATAATAATGGAACAAGTGCAGCCGAACCGTTTCTCATAATTTTCCTATAAAGTAACTAAGAATTGCAGCCGCACTCATTGCAGGAGCAAAGCCATAACTTTTCTTTTTAAAAATACCTAAAATCAGAAGATGAATAATGCCGCTAAGCATGATAAAGTATCCGATTGAGCCTAAACCTACAAAAAGAGCACAAAAAGCTCCAAAGCGTAAATCACCGCCGCCAAAAGCCATATTGAAAATTATTGGAATTAAAAATATGACAAGAATCAACACTACTGCAATGGCATCATTGAGTGATAAACTTGCATCAAGCCATTTTAAGATAAGTAAACCGACAAAAGCCGGAATGATTATCTTATCAGGAATAATTCTTTTTTTACTGTCAATATATGAAATTATAAAAGCAATAATTATAAAGTAAACTAATACAATCATCACATTTCCTACATATTTTTTTGATAATTTTGTGATATTTGAGCTATTGTATGGAAGATATACTTAAATTTATTTTAAGGATGTGATAATTCTCAAAATAAGTAGTAAAATAAGAAAAATTAATTTAAGATGTTACTTTATGGAAGATGTAATTATAAGTATAATAAATAATTAAAATATCTTAGAGCTCACTTGCAAACTTTAGAGTATCTATACCATATTTTTGGCGAAGCTTTTGTGTTGAATGTGTGAGCTTATGCATTTTTTGTTCATCTTCAAAGCCTATAAGCGAGAGTTCTTTTTTTGAATCTCTGGTAAAACTAGAGCAGTTTATACTGAGTCGTATAACTTTTAAGCGTTTATGAATATCAGCTTCTAAAAAAAGATGCAAACATAAACTATCGAATTTTTTTTCGGTAAATATTTCAGCAAGGGAAATGTTTTTATGAGATTTTTGATTCATTTCATAATCAATACTCAAATGAAATACGGTGGGAATGACTTTAAGTTTAATAATGGCAAAACTGAGATGTCTAGCTAGTACATGCACTCGTCTTTGCAGTTCTACTCTGTCATATATTGCATCAAAAGTTCTGGATATTCCTATGGATTTTCTTTTGTGAGTTGTTTTAATGTCGGCATCACTTTCTGCGTTGACCCGTTTATACAGTTCTTTTGCATAAGGTCCCCAAGACTCAACTGTTCCGCGTCTGTTTCGTAACTCTCCAAGCGTTTTAATTTGTGCGGAGTGGAGTTTACTTTTCATACTTTTGCCTATACCTGCAAAATTTTCTACTTTGATAGGATTGACAAATTGATCAAATTCATGTTGCGTAATTGTCTTGCACCCAAACGGCTTGGCATAGGTCGTCGCGAGTTTTGCAATATAGCGTGTTTTTGCAGCACCTATAGAGACGGGTAGTTGTAATTCTTTTTTGATTTCATGCCTTAAAGCATCTATGAATTGCGGAATATCTTCGTCGTTTATCCAACCGCTTACATCACCGTAAAATTCGTCAATAGAAGACTGTTCGACAAGCGGAATTTTCAGGACTAAAAAGTCATGTAGCCTATGAGAAAGTTCTTGATACCAAGACATATTGGGTGCTTTAATAATAAGATGAGGACATAACTGCAGTGCTTCGCGAATACTCATAGCGGTTTTTACACCGTACGCACGGGCTTCATAACTAGAAGTCGTGAGAATACCGCGAATGCGTCCGTCTTCATCTTGAAAACTTTTTAAATCGTCCTCTTTTTCATAAGTTTTGTAAAAAGTAGGTACGAAAGAACCGGAATTTTCAAAGTTAACAGTCTGGTTTTGTGCTTCTTTGTTAAAAATTTCAGTATCACTTCTTCCGCCGATTGCAACAGGCTTGTGTTGAAGTTTTGGTTCAATAATTCTCGCAGCACTTACAAAAAAACAGTCTATATCTATGTGTATTTTCATAAAAAGACTGTAACACAAGAAAAACAAAAATTTTCATATTATTGCAAATTGCCAAAAATAAATGTATAATTGTCTTCTATTAATGACAATATTGGGTAGTAATGAACATTATAAATAAGACAAGAAGAAATACATTTATATTTATATTTTTTGTAATGCTGTTTACAACGGTTGCAACGTATATTTTTTTAAAATATCAATTTGACGAGCAGTTAGATAATCGGGTCGAAGAAATACAAAAGCATGCGGCACATTTTTTTATTAAAGAATTGAAAAATGAAAAAGAAAGATTGTCGTTGGAGTTAGAAAATATTTTATCGGACAAAAGATTGCCCGCCGCTGTTGCCGTTCAAGATCATAATAAAATTCATGCTCTAGTAGCATCACGTTACAAGAAACTAAAATACAAATATAACGATATAAATATACTTACTTTTCGCTCTCGAAACAATATTACAATTTATCGTGCGCATAAACCTGAATTTTACGGTGATACGTTAAATAAAAAAAGAAAACTGATAGAAGATACTGCAAAATTGAAAATATCTCTCAACGGTTTTGAAGTCGGTAAATTTGCTCTGACATATCGCGTGACAGAACCGATATTTTATAAAAACAGATATGTTGGAAATGTTGAATTAGGTTTGAACCCTACATACTTTTTAAAAGAATTAAAAGATATGCTGCATATTCAAACCGGTATAGCAATTGATAAATCATTGCTCAATGTTATGCTTAAAACAAAAGTAATTTCTATAAATGAAAAATACGCTTTTTTACAAGGCAGTGATGAACTGCGACAATATTTTATAAAACATAATGATTCTTTAAAGGTAAAAATGGATATTCCTTTAAAGAATCATCTCTCTGAGACTATCGGGTATTTGGTAATGGGTATAGATACTTCTAGCATTGTCAAAAAAACAAATATCTTTATGCTGGAACTATTAACAGCTTTTGTGATTGCTATGCTCATTTCAGCATTTATTTTACACAAAGGATTTAACGTTATGCTTGAATACTTTACAAAGCAGGCATATACGGATGATTTAACGGGACTGGGAAATAGACAGTTGTTAAATGAAAATATCAACAAGATACAAAACAGTGTAATGATTTTGAGTAATATTAAAGATTTCAGCCTCTTAAATGAAATATACGGGGTGAACGAAGGGAATCATATATTAAAAGAGGTGGCAAAAGAATTTAAAAAATTTGCAAAAGAATTTAATTTTAATGTGTATAGAATTTCATCCGATGAGTATGTATTGCTCAAAGCTGAAGATGACCTAAGAAGTGAAAATGACTATTGTCATTTAGTCGAGGCGTTAACAACAAGAGTAAATTCCTTAAAAATCACTATAAACGGTTTTGACGAAGGTATTAATGTTGAAATTTACTCAGGTATTGTTATGCATGGAGAAAATCCGTTAGAAGATGCACATATGGCACTAAGAAAAGCAAGAATGAAATTTTTGCCGTATGTAGTATACTCACAGGCACTTGACAGTAAAAAAAGATCAGAAGAGATCTTAAATATGAAGCATAAAATTCATTATGCTTTGGAATATAAGAATGTTGTTCCGTTTTTTCAGCCTATTACCGATAAAGAAGGGAAGACGGTTAAATATGAAGCACTGGTAAGAATACTTGAATTTGAAGAAGGGAAAGAAAAGGTTATCTCTCCGTTTTTCTTTTTAGATATTGCCATTAAAAGCGGTCTGTATTTTGATATAGCCAAAGAAGTATTGCAACAGAGTTTGGAACTCTTTAAAGAGAGAGATGAAAAAATATCTATTAATTTTCTTCCGAATGATTTTTATAATGAAGAGATGGTATCTATGTTTTTAGATCTTATAAAAGATTATGATAAAAAAGATCAAATCATAGTAGAAGTGACCGAACAAGAAGGTATGGAAGATTTTAACAAGTTTGCGCAGGTAATTCAGGAATTTAGAAAAGTCGGCGTTTTAATAGCAATTGATGATTTTGGAAGCGGATATGCAAATTATCAACATATTTTGATGTTGAAACCTGATTATATAAAAATAGACGGTTCCTTGGTAAAAAATGTAGTGACCGATAATGATTCGCAAATTTTGATTAAAAGCATCATTGATTTTGCGCATAAATTAAATATTACTGTTATAGCAGAATATGTTGAGAACAAGGAAATTTTTGAACTACTCAAAGAATACGGTGTGGATGAATTTCAGGGTTATTATTTTGGAAAGCCCGAAAATTTGTTTAATAAATAAAAATTGATTATAATTTCATAAAATTTAAACTATAAGGATAGTAAATAATGGCACAAGTACCTGAAGATATAGGATGTGAAAATAAAGAGTGTATAGTAAAAGATGAGTGTAAAAGACAAGTAATAGCTAAAAACGGCACGGCACGTGAAATAAAAGAGTTCGGCGGAACTTCGACAAAAAAATGCGGTAAATTTATACAAAAATAGATGAAATATTTTTTAGTAATTGTTGTTATGTTGTTTTCTGCTTGCAGTATAAAAAACTATGAACATACAAGTACTAAAATAGTTACTATTAAATCTCCCAAAATAAAATTTTCAGATATAGGGTATGTACGACACAGCAAAGATGCTATAGAATTAGAACTTTTTGTTGCAGGGAATGTCTTTAAGCGGATTCATATAAATCGTTTGATTTGTCTTGATGAGGGTTGTATGAGTAAAAGCAGTTTTAATGCAGAGTATTTGTCGGCATCTTATCCCTCTTCTTTATTACAAAATATTATTTTGGGTAAAAAAATTTATGACGGACAAAACAGCTTAAAGCAAGAGGACGGATTTATACAGAGAATAAAAAATTCAGATGTAAATATAAAATATATTGTAAACTCCAAAGAAATTTATTTTAAAGACAGACAAAACCATATACTCATAAAAATCAAGGAAGTAAATTAAATGACGAGCCGTAAATTTGTAGGTGCACATGTAAGTGCAAGCGGAGGTGTGTATAATGCTCCCTTGAATGCGAAAAAAATCGGGGCAAAAGCTTTTGCTTTGTTTACAAAAAACCAAAGGCAATGGGTCGCAAAACCGCTGGATAGCGTGACAATACAAAAATTTAAAGCTGCATTGCAAGAGAGTGGGATTTTAGCAAAACATGTCCTTCCTCATGATAGCTATTTAATAAATTTGGGACATCCTGAAGTTGAAAAACTTGAAAAATCACGAGTGGCTTTTATAGATGAATTGGAACGTTGTGATGCACTTGGGCTTGATAAATTGAATTTTCATCCCGGCAGTCATTTGGTAAAACTGAGTAAAAAAGAAAAAGAAGACACCGCTTTGTTGCAAGAGATAGAAAACAAATGTCTGGATGTGATAGCCGAGTCGATTAATATTGCGCTTGATAAAACCCAAAATGTAAAAGCGGTTATAGAAAATACTGCAGGTCAAGGAAGTAACCTTGGCTATAAATTTGAACATCTGGCATATATTATAAATAGAGTTGAAGATAAATCAAGGATAGGTATTTGTATAGATACCTGTCATATGTTTACGGCAGGTTATGATATACGGACAAGAGAAGCGTATGATAAAACCTGGAATGAATTTGGCGAGATAGTCGGCTTTGAGTATTTAAGCGGCATGCATTTGAATGACTCCAAACCACCTTTGGGAAGTAAGGTTGACAGACACCACTCTTTGGGCAAGGGTGAAATTGGACTGGATGCATTTAGATTTATAATGAACGATGAGCGCATGGATGATATACCGCTTATTTTAGAAACAATAGATGAAACTATATGGGCTGAGGAAATAAAACTTTTATACTCTTTTGAGAATAAATAGTGTAATATGCTCAGATTAATTTTGAAGGAAAATATGAGAATGAAGAAAACAGCTTTAGTGTCATTTATGACAGCTTCGATAATGATGGCAGGGGGATATAAAATACCCGAGACTTCAACAAATGCGGTGGCTCTTGGTGCGGCAAATGTTGCACATAACCAAAATAACGCCGATGCTTCGTATTATAATCCTGCAAAAATGGTTTTTATGTCTAATGAAAATCACATAGAAGCGGATTTGACTTATATTCACCTTGATAAGGTTAAATTTTCTGGTATAGTAAAAACGAAAGGACCCTATGATTTAGCATCAGAGAGTGAAGATTTTTACATTCCGACACTGCATTACGTATCACCTGCTTTAGGCGAAAACAGTGCGAGAATCGGCATAAGTATAACAGCTCCGGGCGGTTTGTCAAAACAGTGGAAAACTGAACCTGCAAGAACATCGGCAGAAGAGTTTACTTTAGAAATTATTGAACTAAATCCTAGTGTTGCATTTAAAATTAATGACACAGTAGGTTTTGGAGTCGGCTTTAGAATTGTTAAGAGTAGTGGAGTCGTTAAAAGCAACGGAACAACGGGAAGTCCGACACCGACAACAACGGCATCTCGTGATATGACGGGGGATTCGGTCGATTTTGGGTATAATTTGGCATTGGCATATAACCCGACATCACAGTTAGAGATTGGACTGACTTATCGTTCAAAAGTAGATTTGACACTTGACGGAACTGCAAATCTGGCAACAAACTATACTACAGTTTCGCCAAGTACCTATAATGGTGCAAGCGGAGTGACAGTTCCGTTACCTGCATCATTTAATGCGGCAATTGCATATACTTTTGCATCAAAAACAACGCTGGAATTTGTTTATGAAAAAACTATGTGGTCAGCATATAAACAATTGGATTTTACCTACCCCGTAACACTTACTAATCCGGTACTGAGCGGTGCATTTGATAATCCAAAAGAAAAAAAGTGGAAAGATACGAATACTTTTAGATTTGGGCTAACACAAGTGTTTGATACAATGACGCTTATGGCAGGTTTGGTTATAGATAAAACACCCGTTCCTGAAAAAACTTTAGGTTTTGAATTGCCTGATACTGATTCGGTAGCTGTTTCATTAGGCGGACGTTATAAAATCAATGATAAAATAGATGTAGGTTTATCGGCACTCTATTCAATGCATAAAAACAGAACTGTTTTGGCATCCGTAAATGAGAATGAAATTAACGGGGAATTTACAGACGGCGATATTTTAATAGTCTCTGCCGGACTTGGTTATAAATTTTAAGGAAATAATTGAAAACATTAGTAAACTTTTTAAATGAAAAAGAGATAGAAAAATCGGAAATATTTATACATTTAAAATGCAGTATCAATGAAGCAAAAATACTGCAATATATAGCAAACAGGTATATGAAAGGGCAGGATGATGTGCTTGTCCTTGATTTACTGCAGGATTTATATAAGAGTGAAAATTATGAGCACTTAGAACACCTCAGAGAACTTAAAAGTCTACTTGAACTTGGATGGCTGCACCAACAAAGCTTTACTCCCGTAAAAATTGCGGATGTAACACCGCTTGAACTGTTAAACACGGCGGTAGGGCTGACACCTGCATTTTTAAAACTGCTTCAAGACGGCACACTTGATTTGGATTTGCCTGAAGTGAAGCCGTATTCTGACCATTTGGAATATTTGCAGGATCAGTTTTTCAGAATAGAGCTCTATCAAAAGATGAGTGTGATTCGTCAAAATGTCCATGAGCACTCTCTTGGGATTGACAGATTGCAAAACAAACTTAAATTACTTGAAAAACGTATACAAGAGAGAGTAAAGCAAAGCTCTGAAAATCTTGTTTTGGATAAATTTTTCAAACAAAAGAAAATGAGTAATTATGAACAGGTCATATTTATAGCACTGCTTCGTGAAGAGTATGGCTCAACTGATTCTTCGTTACGTGAAATGAATACGCTAATAGATTTGATTTCATTGGATGAATATGAACGTATTAAAAACCGTTCACTGCTTGAAGAAGGTTCCAACCTTTTAAGTAACGGCATTATAGATTATGAAGAGATGCTAAATCCTTTTGGTGGTATCAGCCGTTCATTTTATATAGTAGATGATGTGCTGCAAAGTATTATTCACCCGCAAAAAACGAAAAAAGTAACACGACTCAAATTAAATGCTTTGGTAGAAGAGCAGGATATATTTGAACTTGTTGAGCCTGAGACTTCTTTGGATGATGTGGTGCTGAATGAAAAAACAAAAGAGACTCTGCATAACTTGATGAAACAGGTGGACAAGGAAGTGGTTTCCCGTCTTGTAAAATGGGGCATAAAAGATAAAAAAAGCGGTATTGATGCACGTATCATTTTTTACGGACCTGCAGGAACGGGAAAAACAATGACGGCATACTCTTTGGCAAAATCACTCAAACGTCAGGTCTTGGCTTTTGACTGTTCTAAAATTCTTTCTATGTATGTCGGAGAGAGTGAAAAGAATGTTCGTAAAATTTTTGAT
>JAMORM010000044.1 GCA_027063585.1 Sulfurimonas sp.
GTTTTACATATGAATAGTTTATTATTTTCTGAAACCAATGTGGAAACTCTGTATTGGCAAACTTGCCGAATGTTTGCGATATTGCTGATGTGATGTGTCTTTTATTCATTTATTTTCCTTTTGGCGATTTCCTCTATTAAAACCGTTGCATACGAACCTTTAGGGAGTGTGAAATTCATTTCATACTGTGCCTCTTGCCTGTTGAAGCGCCCTTCAATATCTGTTGGGAATATCCAGGCATAGCGTCTTGCTCCATCTGCATTAATTTCATCATCATAATCTTTTTCAATGTCTCTCGCAATTGATGTTGCGTGACGGACTTTTTTTCCGCATAAAAGACCTGTAGGAGAAATATCACGCTCATAAAATCTTTTTAAATCTTCTTCCTCACCTTCAAAATCAAAAAGTCTTCCATGCGGGTAATGTTCCATTACATCACCGCTGATAAGTTTAAAAGGATGTTTTTGTTCTTTCATTTTTTTGACTTCTTCATTTGGCATATTTAACAAACTCTCAATTTCCTCAGCTTTAAAACTGTTAACAAGCGTATTAATTTCAAGTCTTCTTGAGAGCCAAAGATTAAACAGATGACTCTGATAGGCATTAATAAGTAGCCTTTTTACTCTCGGATTACGCTCTCTAGCCTCTCCTTTTGCCAGTTTTTCTCCAAGAATATGGTTATCGCCGTCATTTCCGAATCTCTGATATCCAAAAAAGTTTGGCATACCGAATTTATCTATATTTTTTAATGCTTCATCAATTTTCTCAGCACTTGTTGGATTGACTTTTTTGAGTTTTATATAAAAACGGTTGCCTTTTAGGTGGCCTATTCTGAGTTTATTATTATGGTATGTTTTTGAAAGTATTTTGATACCGTCAAAATTAAAATTTTCCAAAGCCTCTTCATATTTTTTATGCAAAGAGATGTACTGCACCGTCATTGCATTTTTATCTTTAAGCCCTGCATAACCTATTTCTTTATTTTTAATGCCCAAATAACGTGCAATTTGACCTACCATTTCGTTTGTAGAAAGGTTTTTCTTTCTTACTTGCAGTATCAAATGCTCCCCTTCTCCCGAAAACTCATATAATGGTATTTCTTCAACTACAAAATCACGGGGAGTTTGTTTAAAATGAAAATCAATACTTGCATGTGCAAGTGAATAAAATCTATCCATATTTTTTATATTCCTTAAAAATGATGTGTTTTACATCTGTTTGTGTATCTATTTCTTGCCGCTTTCGCAAAAATTGTCAATTTTGTTCTAGTCATTTTAGCATGCATTCGTAATTTTTTTTCATCTCTTGCATCAAAAGCAACCAGCATTTCATATTCTTCTCCACTACATGCAACATGCTTAGAGATTTTTTTTATAAACTTCACGCCTACTCTGTTTAATGATACCATTTTATCTAAATCACTATATAAACCATCTGATATATCCATGCCGGCTTTTAAAATTCTTATACTCTTACTTACAAATTTATCTCTTAATTGTATATGGACAAATTTTGATTTTTTATGAATTTTTCCAAAATTTTGCAATTTTTTTAAATCTTTTGCCGAATTGCCAAGTATACCTGTATATGCAAAAAGATAATTTTTTCTTACTTTTGAACGAAGAAGTGGCCTTGATGTTTCAGAAACAATTGTCACTGTTATGTCCAGTTTGGTGTTACTGATTGTATCACCGCCTATAATTTCAATATCATACTTTTGCGCTGTCTGCTGAAACCCTTTTGCCAACGCCTGCATATCACTTTTAGTCATATTTTTTGGCATTGCAACGCTTAGCAGTGCGTATTTCGGCTTTGCATTCATGGCAACAGCATCAGAAATATTTGCAAGCATCGCTTTTTGTGCAATTTCAAAACAGCTCATCCATTTACGTTTAAAATGTACATTTTCAAAAAATGCATCTTTTGAATAGACTACATCGCCTATAAGCGCACCATCATCACCAATGTATTTACTGTTAAAATTTGATATAAAATAATTTTCTAAATTCAATGAAACTTCTTTTTATTAAGCATATATTAATTACTGCCGATATAGAATAGTTAGATTATTATAACATTATTAGGAAAACCATACCATGAAATATTCTATTAAGAGAATTTTTGAACATTTGAAGATTTATCTGCTTTTTATTTTTTTCGTCGCTTTTTTTACTGTTCTACTTACATTTGAACAGCAACTCTCTTTTGATAAGGTAAATAATTTAAATAAACAGAAAAATATTATTAAAACACTTACAAAACTTAACAAAAGTGATATAGAATTAGCATTAATCCAATTCAATGGAAAAAGCACGCAGCTTCATCAAGAAATTGATAAATTGAAAATGCTGTACAAATATAATTTGACAGACAGATTTATATTAAGGAACGAGAAAGAGTATTTAAATGATTTAAATAAACTCTCTCATTTAACAGATCAATTCAATAATGCGGCACATGCATACTATATGGAGTCTAAAAATCCGAAGCTTGAACAAGAAGCCAAAAGAAATTTAGATACATCACTCAGAACAATTACACAACATATAGACAATATGCTGCTAAAAAGCATTACCTATAATCAAGAAAAATTTGATATTGTAAAAGTATTAGTTATTATCCTTTTTATTCTCATTTTGTTTGCAACATTTTGGTACAGAAAAATGCTGACTGCAATATACAGAGACATTGAATATCTATTTCAAGTTGAAAAAAATAAAAATGATTATGATATTTTTTCTATGGAAGCTGATGCCATTGCACTTAGAATGAATAGAAAAAGTGTTGTTCAGGATAACCCCAGTATGCTTGATCCTGTAACAAAAATCAACAACTATAAAGGGCTTTTGAATTCATATGCAAATAAAAAAGGACTCAAAGACAGTAATTTTACAGCTGTTACTATACTCGAAATTGATAACTTTTCAAAATCCAACAGAGCTTTTACACAAGAAGTTACACAGGCAATACTACGAAAAGTTGCCTATACTATTTCCCTACATGAGCAACCTATAGATGTCATTGCGAGAACTGACTATAATCAATTTACTGTTGTCCTTTCACGATCTTCAAAAGAACAACTTTTTAAAGATATTGAAATTATACGAGAAAGTATTGCCGAATTAAAATTTAATGCACCTGACAATGGTCCTATAGCTATAACAGTAACAGGTGGATTTGTTATCAAACCAAACAATACTTCTTTGGAAGAGGCTACGAAACAGGCAAAAGAGATTTTAGAGTACGCAAAAACAACAGGAAAAAATAAAATTCTTCAACTACGAGACTTAGCCCAAAAAGACATTTAGGGCAATATGTCTCAAATAGTAACAAACTCAAACTTCACTAAAACAAATAACACATTTAACCTACGCTAAGACTATTCACGATATAATCAGCATTATTTTAGTTCTTTATTGAAGGATGGGTTAATGAGTATTCCTATTTATACTTACGATGCGGTTATAGTTGGTGCAGGTCTTGCGGGATGTGCAGCAGCTAGAGAATTGCAAAGCGCAGGAAAAAAAGTTGCTGTTATTACAAAACTACACCCTTTGAGAAGTCACTCCGGTGCAGCTCAAGGTGGAATCAATGCAGCATTTAGTGATGAGGACAGTGTTGAACTTCATGAGTTTGACACGGTCAAAGGATCTGACTATTTAGCAGATCAGGATGCTGTTGAATTTATGTGTAAAAATGCACCTGAGACTATCAGATGGGCCGAGAGAATGGGTGCTGCTTTTAGTAGAAAACCTGACGGCACAATTGCACAGCGTCCTTTTGGAGGACAGTCTTCTCCCCGCGCATGTTTTGCAAAAGACAGAACAGGTTTAACACTTTTACAAACAGTGTACGAACAAGCTCACCGTGTCGGTGTAAAATTTTGGGATGAATGGTATGCTGCGGATATCATTTATAAAGATGGAAAAGTATCAGGTGTCGTCGCTTTTAACATTCGCGATATGCAGATGGCAATTTTTAATGCAAAAACAGTTATGTTTGCTACAGGCGGCTATGCTCGTGCATATAAGATCAATTCAAATGCCCATGCAAACACAGGTGACGGTCTTTCTATCGTTGCTCGTCACGGTCTTCCTTTAGAAGATATGGAATTTGTACAGTTTCACCCATCCGGACTTTCAGGAAACGGTGTTTTAATCTCTGAAGCTGCACGTGGAGAAGGAGGACGTCTTTTCAACTCAAAAGGTGAAAGATTTATGGAGAAATATGCTCCAAATGCTCTTGAACTTGCATCTCGTGATGTTGTTGCACGTGCAATCTTAAATGAAATCAGAGAAGGACGCGGTGTCGGACCAAGAAAAGATGCCGTATATCTTGATGTAACGCATTTAGGAAAAGACCTTATTATGAATAAGCTCCCAGAACTTCGTGAACTGGCTATGACCTTTTTAGGTTTAGATATGATTAAAGAACCTATTTTAATTTCTGCTACTGCACACTACTCCATGGGTGGTATTCCGGTAGATATCGACGGGCATGCACGTAAAAACAATGAAGACTTTATAGAAGGATTCTATGCAGCCGGTGAATGTTCATGTGTTTCTGTACACGGTGCAAACCGTCTTGGTGCAAACTCTGTACTAGAAGCTCTTTTATTTGGTCGTTTCGTTGGAAAAACAATGGTAAAAGATGTTGATAATATTGAACTTCGTAAAGCAAGTGAAGATGATGCGGCAACAGCACTCAAAGAAATTGACTTCTTACTCAACAATAATGGTAATGAGACAGTACCTGTTTTAAGAGAAGAACTACAACAGTGTATGACTGCCAATGCAGGTGCATTTAGAAGTAAAGATACACTGCAAATTGCTGTTGACACAGTAAAAGAACTTCGTAAAAGATTTAAAAATGTGCGCATTAAAGATAAATCAAATGTATTTAATACAGAGCTTCAAGAAGCGTTAGAATTTGGTCATATGCTTGACTACTCTTTATTTATCGTAGAGAGTGCAATTGCCAGAGAAGAGAGTCGTGGTGCACACTACAGAGAAGATTTTGAAAAACGTGATGATGAAAACTTCTTAAAACACACAATGGCATACATGGATGAGAATGGAAAAATTTCACTTGACTATATGGATGTTGTTCTTGGCAAACATGAACTTAAAGAAAGAAATTACTAAGGATAACTTATGAGTACAGAACATAAAATTACTACACAAAAAGTAAACTTCAAAGTATTTCGTTTTAATGCTGATGAAGATTACCTTCCATATTATGAAAATTATGATATGGAAGTAACTTCAGAAGAAGTTGTATTAGATATATTAAACAGAATCAAATGGGATCATGATGGAAGTTTTTCATATAGAAGAAGCTGTCGTCACGGCATCTGCGGTGCTTGTGCTATAAAAGTCAACGGTCGTTCCACTCTTGCATGTAAAGAGAGTATGAATGACATGGTAGAGCTTTTTGGAAATGAACTTGTTATAGAACCACTGAGTAAAAAAAGAGTTATCAAAGATATGATAATAGATAAAGCTGATTTCTGGGAAAAACACGATGCTGTAACACCGTATCTTGTTGCAGAAATTGACGAAAACCCTGAAAGTGAAAACCTTGTATCACCTGAAGATGCTGAAAAACTTGATGAAGCAGACTTATGTATTCAGTGTGGTGCTTGTCACTATGCCTGTCCTGCCGTTGAAATAAATGAAGACTTCTTCGGTCCTGCTGCTTTTGCTGCAGCATATCGTTTTTCTGCCGATGTTCGTGATAATTCACAATCAAGACTAGCAGATGTTAATGAAGAGAAGCAAGGTGTTTGGGATTGTGTCAAATGTTTTGAATGTGCCGAAGCATGTCCAAAAGATATTAATCCTATCGGAAAAATTACAAAACTGCATCAGATGGCATTCCAAGAAGGCATTGCTAAAAACAATGTTGCAGTTCGCCATGCAGTCGGTTTCAAAAAATCAATTATGAAAAACGGTGTACTCGATGAGGGTGGACTTGTTCTTTACTCTGAAGGACCGGCTATAGTCAAACATTTACCGGTTGCATTTAAAATGTTTACAAAAGGTAAAATCGTTCCACCGTGGGGTATCACAAAATCAGATAATCTTGATGAGATTCAAAAACTTGTAAAATCTTCATCAACTGCAAAGTTCTAGGAGTTAAAGAATGGAAAAACTAAAATACGCACTTTTTACAGGCTGTACGGCAAAACAAAGTACTCCTGAGCAAATGATGTCAACTATGGCAGTTGCTGATAAGCTTGGAATTGAACTTATAGAACTTACAGAAGCTTCATGTTGCGGGGCTTCACATCTACAAGATTATGATGACTTTTTATCTTTGGTTTTAAATGCCAGAAATATTGCCTATGCAGAAAAGCATGGTCTTACTATGGTAACTATTTGTAATACTTGTCAGCTCAATACTGCAATGACAAAACACAGACTTGATAATAATGCAGAACTTAAAGAAAAAGTCAATGAAAAACTTGCAGAGGTTGGACTAGAGTATAAAGGTACTTCTGCCGTAACTCATTTTCTATATGCAATTATTGATGATTTCGGTCTTGATAAACTCAAAGAGATGGTTGTCACACCGCTGAGCCAATTTAATATTGCACCATTTTACGGGTGTCATAATATCCGTCCCTCAGAACTTCAAAATGAGACACATAAGTCTAAAGAAAATCCTTACAATCCTACTTCACTAGATGATTTAATCATTGCATGTGGCGGTGAAACAGTTGATTATGAACAAAAAAACAAATGTTGTGGTTTTCATGTTGAGCTTCAAGCGCCACATACTGCAGCAGTTCTTACGGGAAATGCAATTGCGGGTGCAATGGATGGTAATGCTGACTGGATGGTAACACCTTGTCCATTATGTCATCTTAAACTAGATACACAAACAGCACATGCAAGTGAAGCAATTGGACGTGATGTCGAACTTCCGGTACTTCATATGCAGCAAATGGTAGGTCTTGCACTCGGTTGTACTCCTGCTGAACTTGGATTAAAGCATCACTTAGCAAAAGTGGACTTCGTTTAATAACAGGTTATATATTTCTTACCTCTCCCCTGCTCAAGCCCAGGTTTAAACCTGGGTTCCAATCTATTTTTACTTAAAAAAGGCTAAGTATGTCCGACTCAATAGAAATAATTTCATGGAATGTAAATGGTATTCGTGCCATAGCTAATAAAGAGGCTCTTAAATGGATAGATGAAAGAGATACCGACATCTTATGCCTCCAAGAGATCAAAGCACAAAAAGAACAGATTCCTGACAATTTATTTGAAAAAAAGTTTACTGAAGTAATTATTAATTCTGGAGAGAGAAAAGGTTACAGCGGAACAGCCACATACAGTATGCTTAAAAGTGACTACACCTCACCATGTAATGATATTGATACCAAACATGAGGGGCGCATCATAGAAACGCATTACGGTGATATTGTACTTTTTAATGTCTATTTTCCAAACGGACAAAAAGATGAAGAACGCCTTGCTTATAAAATAAATTTTTATAATGATTTCTTAGCCTACTGCGAAAAACTTAAAATTGAAGGCAAAAGTATCATTGTCTGTGGTGATGTAAATACTGCACACCGTGAAATTGATTTAAAAAACCCAAAAGCCAATGCAAAAACATCAGGTTTTTTACCCATTGAGCGAGAATGGATAGATAAATTTTTAGACCATGGGTATATAGATACATTCAGGTATGTTCACGGAGACAAAGAAGATGCATATAGCTGGTGGTCATACCGTTTTAATGCAAGGGTAAAAAATGTGGGATGGAGGATTGATTATTTTTTTATATCTGAAGATTTAGCAGAGAATCTTGAAGATGCTTTTATTTTAGACTATATAGAAGGTTCAGATCACTGTCCTATTGGCATCAGAATTTCACTTTAATATAAGTTTATTATGTTATTTTATACAATAAATAAATTTCAGGAGCCATAAATTTTGAAAAGAATTGTATTTAAAGTTGGTAGTAGTGTCTTAACAAATATCGAAAATATAGCAAAAGAGAGAATGTTAAACCTCGTATCATTGATTGCAGAAGCAAGAAAAAAGTATGAGGTTGTTCTTGTGACATCCGGAGCGGTAGCAGCAGGGTATACAGCCCTTAAACTTGATAGAAAAAAAGAGGTCAGTAAAAGGGTTTTAGCCTCTGTCGGACAGCCTATTTTAATGAGCAGTTATAAAAATAAATTTGACATCTACAATGTCAATATTGCTCAAATCTTACTGACGGAAGAAGATTTTGACTCACGTGTCCATACAAAAATATTTCAACAAATTATTGAAAGAACTCTAGAAAATAATATTTTGCCGATTGTTAATGAGAATGATATTTCAACAACACCAGAACAACTTTTTGGTGACAATGATCAACTTTCAGCACATGTTGCACACTACACAAATGCAGATGTCCTTATTGTTTTAAGTGATATTGACGGCTATTATGAAGAAAATCCAAAAATCAATCCAAATGCAAAAATTAGAAAATTAGTAACAGAAATTCAAGATGAGGAGTTAACACAAGAGCACTCACCAAACAATAAATTTGCAACAGGTGGTATTGTTACAAAATTAAAAGCAGCTCAGTATCTTATAAACCATAATAAAGAGATGTTTTTATGTAGCGGATTTGATTTAACAACAGCAAAAGAATTTTTATTTCACGACAATTATGAGAAGGGAACACTCTTCTCTTCTAAAGCACAAAGATAATAACTGTTTGGATTTTTGAATCCTAAGCGTAAAAATTTTTATCGTTTCACTTTAAAAAAGTTATTTTGCTTTAGGACGAAAAGCTTTAATAACTGCTTCATTTGTTTCAATAAATGGTCCTTCAATAAGATCAATACAGTATGGAACTGCCGGAAATACAGCATCTAAACACTCACGAATTGATTTTGGTTTTCCCGGAAGATTTATAATTAAGCTCTTTCCTCTTATGCCGGCTGTTTGACGTGAAAGAATAGCAGTTGGTACGTACTGTAAGCTTACCTGACGCATTAGTTCACCAAAACCCGGCATCATTTTCTGGCATACATTCTCGGTTGCTTCAGGTGTCACATCACGAAGTGCCGGACCTGTTCCGCCGGTTGTTACAACTAAGCAACATCCTGCTTCATCACACAACTCTTTCATAGTAGCTTCTAAAACATTCTGTTCATCAGGAATACA
>JAMORM010000045.1 GCA_027063585.1 Sulfurimonas sp.
TGCTACTCATTTTTAAAATCCTTAAGTGTATGATTTTAGCATAAAGTTCTTTTAAATGAACTATATATTATAATTTCAAAATTAAATTTTTAGGGAATAATTATGAGTAATGGTGTATTAGATATTGTTAAACCTGGAGTTCTTTTCGGTGATGATGTATTAAAGGTATATGAACATGCTAAAAAGGTCGGCTTTGCTATACCTGCCGTAAATGTGGTAAACACTGACTCTGTTAACGGTGTTTTAGAAGCTGCTGCAAAAGCCAATTCTCCTGTTATTATACAGTTTAGTAACGGCGGTGCTTCTTACTATGCAGGAAAAGGACTGAGCAACGAGAATGAAAAAGCTGCTATTATCGGTGCTGTTGCCGGTGCTATTCATACACATATGATGGCAGAAGCATACGGCGTTGCCGTCATTTTGCATACCGATCATGCATCAAAAAAGCTGCTTCCTTGGATAAATGCTCTGCTTGAAGCCGGAGAAAGTTACTATAAAACACAAGGAAAACCGCTTTTTTCTTCTCATATGCTTGACCTTTCAGAAGAGTCTTTAAACGAAAATATAGGTACATGTAAAGCGTATTTTGAAAGAATGAGTAAAATCGGTATGAGTATTGAGATAGAACTCGGCTGTACAGGAGGAGAAGAAGACGGCGTGGATAATACAAACATAGATAATGCACTTTTATATACACAGCCCGAAGAAGTAGCATTGGCTTATAAAGAATTGAGCGAAATTTCTCCAAATTTTACGATTGCTGCTTCATTTGGAAATGTTCACGGTGTGTATAAACCGGGAAATGTCCAGCTTACGCCTAAAATTTTGGATAATTCTCAAAAATACATTCAAGAAAAATTTCATACAGAAGAAAAACCTGTAAACTTTGTATTTCATGGTGGTTCAGGGTCTCTTCCTTCAGAAATCAGTGAAGCAATCAGTTATGGTGTAGTTAAAATGAATATTGATACAGATACCCAATGGGCAACATGGGACGGTGTACGTAAATATATTGCAAAGTATCATGATTATCTTCAGAGCCAAATTGGAAATCCCGAAGGCGAGGATAAACCGAATAAAAAATATTACGACCCGAGAAAATGGTTGCGTGCCGGACAAGAGAGCTTGGTTGAACGTGTCATTCAAGCCTATAAAGACTTAAATGCAATGAACAGGAACTAAAATGTTTTTTCTTTTTAGATTAATTCGTATAAGTATAGTATTTACTTTATTTGCCCAATTAAACTTAAATGCAAATATTGAAAAAGGTAAAGATATTTATGCACAAAATTGCGCGAACTGTCACAGTGTTAATATGGGAACAGGGATGGGGCCGGATTTTAATCTTGTTTCTTATAAAAGAAAAAAAGAAGACATAATTAAATATGTAAGTTCGCCATCTACAATGTTTAGGAAGTTTGGTTATTCCTCTAATGCTATGCCAGAACTTCCTTTAACTCCAGGAGAAATCAAGGATGTAAGCGAATATATTAATTCTCTGCAGCCATTTAAACTTTGGATGAAAAAATAAAGATTATGTATTTAGTTTTTTATGAATATCCTTGATACTTTTCGTATCGGGGTTTTTTATATAATGTCCATGTAAAAGTTGCTTGAGTTTATTTTCATTAAATCTCCAAAAGTGTTCACTGTCAAAATTTTCATGCTGCTTTACCATCTCATGCAACTCTTTTTCTGTGAGTTCTCCATGACTGCCTTTTATGATTTTTAAAATTAAATCCATTAACTCTGTTTGTGCCTGAGGGGTTGTGTCATCATCCTGTAACTTTTTTGTCGGCATGAATTTATACATTTTCCATACACTTAACCCAAGTCCAAGAACAAAAGCTATCATCATCCATGAAGAGAGTGATATATCCATAAATATCCTTTTTTTATTCAATTATAGGCTTATTTTGATAAAATTCTATTTATGAATGATAAAGTCTTTACAAAACCGATAAAAAAACAGTTTGAATTTGATGAAGAAGTTGCAGCAGTTTTTGATGATATGCTTGAGAGAAGTGTTCCTTTTTATAAAGAAGCGCAAAAGATTACGGAATTTTTTACGTTAAAAAATTTACATAAAAATGGAAGAATTTATGATTTAGGCTGTTCAACGGCTGTTACATTGCTTAATATTCATAGAAAATTACCAGTGAACGCAGAACTAATCGGACTTGATAACTCCGAGGCCATGCTCAAACGTGCACGACAAAAGTGTGAAGCGTATGGTGCGAATATTGCCGTTTGTAATGCGGATATACTTGAATATGATTATAAAGAGGCGGATGTTTTTATAAGTAACTATACCTTGCAGTTTATTCGTCCTCTTGTTCGCGAAGAATTGGTAAAAAAAATTGCTGTTGCATTAAAAAAAGAGGGTGTATTTATATTTAGCGAAAAGGTCATTTCACATCATCCAAAACTTAATAAAGAATTAATCGAATGTTATTATGATTTTAAGAAAGAGCAGGGTTACTCTGAGTATGAGATTATGCAAAAACGTGAAGCTTTGGAAAATGTACTTGTGCCTTACAGTGAGGAAGAAAATATAAAAATGGCGTTAAATGCAGGTTTTTCGCATTGTGAAGTACTCTTGAGATGGGCTAACTTTGCTACTTTTATTGCTATCAAGTAAAAAAACTACCAGACGTTTTTTTCTACTTTGGGCTTTTCTTTGACAAAAAGGTTTTTTACTTTTTTGGCACCTTTTTTAATCTCTTTTCCCATTGTATCGTAAGTGATTATGTCATCCTCTCCGCACTCTTTATGGTAGTATCCTTGCAAGTCGTAGTACTCTTTACAATCACTATAGTATTTTGCAGAAATTCCGTGTTTATTTACACAGCCACTAAAAAGTATACTGAGTAAAATGAGTAAATATATTTTTATCATAATGACTTCCAAGCACTTTGCATACCTAAACTTTAAAACTCTCTTTTGTTTTACAAAATTCTGTTAAAAAACACTTTTCACATTTTGGGTTTTTAGCAGTGCAGATATATCTACCGAATAAAACCATTGCCTGATGGAGTACATGTAAGTCGGTTTTAAATTTTTTTACCAAGGTGGCTTCCGTTGCTTTTGCTGTTTTGTCATCACTTAAACCTAGTCTGTGTGCAACACGAAAAACATGGGTATCTACTGCCATAAGGTTGGCACCGGTATATTCTATCATAACAACATGTGCCGTTTTTTGTCCGACACCTGCAAGTGTCTGCAGGTCTTTTTCATTCATAGGTATTGCACCGTGATATACTTCAACAACACGTTTTGCCATGGCAATAAGATTTTTTGCTTTATTATTAAAGAATGAACAGGTGTTAATAAGTTTTTTAACATCCTCAATATCTGCATTAGCTAAATCTTGCGGCGAGGGATATTTTTCAAACAGGGCAGGCGTAATAAGATTGACTCTTTTGTCAGTGCATTGTGCAGAGAGTGCAACTGCAATGACGAGTTCATAGGCATTTTTATAGTGAAGTTCCGTCACTGCATCGCTGTAGCGCTCAATAAAGCGTTTTTTAATCTCTTGTATCTCTTTTTTTGTTGCTTTTTTCATAGATGTATTTTAGCAACTTATATGTTATAATCAAAGCAATGACTTAGCATAGGAGAAAAATATGGGTATATTTTCACTATTTTCACTTTTTTCAAAACAAAAAAGCGTCCATATATATGATGCAAATAGGGAGAAAGAGACACTGTTTTCACAGTTAGACAAAGATTTTTTTGCCGAAGTGGCTGACAGCAGTGATACGATGATGCTCTATTTTTTGCAAGGCGAAGGATGGATAGGTGCTAATAAAACTTTTTTTAATACTATGAATTATTATGATATAAAAGATTTTAAAAGAGCAAATGAAAGTATTCGCGATATATTTTTGAATGAGAGTGAAGAAATATTTACAGAATCTGACAAAAGTTGGCTGGATTATATTAAAAAATATAAAAGTGATGGTTATAGAGTGAGTATGACGGATACAAAGGGAAAATTACTCAGTATTGAAGCCAAATGCCATAAATATTCAAAAAATAGTAAACTGTATATTTTGGAATTAAAAGATATTACAGATTTACAAAAAGCAAAAATGCAAACCAAAGAGGTTGAAAAGTTAAAAACAAAGTTCTTAGCCAATATAGGGCATGAATTCAGAACACCTATGAATGGTATTCTAGGTTTTATAGAATTGCTTAAATCTACTGATCTTGATGAACATCAAAATGAGTATCTTGATATGATTGATTACTCTTCAAAGAATTTAATGAATAACATTGAAACCTTATTAGATTTATCACAGCTTCAAAGCGGACGTCTTGAAGTAGAATTAGAGCCTTTTAACCTGCTAGTTGAAATGGAAAAACTTATTTATACATGTTTTGATAAAGCTAATAATAACGGTGTTGGGGTTATGAGTTTTATTGATCCAAAACTGCCTCAAGAATTAGAGGGTGATGCAAAAAAAATATTGCAGGTTATGCGTTCTATCATTCAAAATTCAATTAAATTTACACCACACGGCGGTAAAGTTATTATAGAAGTTAAACTTTTAAAGCGGCTCCAAAATGGATCTTGTACTATTGGTTTTGGCGTAAAAGATAATGGTCAAGGAATGTCCGAGGAGCAGATATCTCTTATGGATGAGCCTTTTACAGCGGGAAATCATGCAGATGAGAGACTCGGAATCGGGTTGAGTCTTTCAAGTGGTTTGGTAAAACTGATGGACTCTGAACTACGAATAAACAGTGAAATAGGCAGTGGTACCTATGTGAATTTTGTTCTTAATTTTAAAGTTTCACGTGGTCAAAATTATAAAATGATGCCGGGTAAAAAAGCCAAAGTACTTTTATTAGATAAAGAAAAAGTTGATGATGCTAACTTTTTAACTATATATCTGCGATCATTTGCTATAGATGTAACCAAATCTTCTGAATTGAACGAAGATATATATGATGATATAGATGAACTCTATATTGTAGCGAATCAGGATGATTCTTCATGGATGCTTGACCTTGCAACCTACACGAAAAAAGCACCTGTGATTCTTCTTTTAGAAGAAAATGAAAAACTGCAAACGAAAATGACACATATTATTGACGAAGTGATACAAAAACCATTGTTGGCAAGTTCTGTCGCCAAACATCTTTATATGGCAAACAGTTTTAAATACACAAGCGAGGATGAAAATCAATTAAAAATCAAAGACAAAATTGATGCTTTGGTAGTGGAAGACAATTTGATTAACCAGCGCCTCATAAAAATACTGCTTCAAGAGTACAATATCAAAGTTTCTACTGCATCAAACGGCCTTGAGGCTATTAAAATGTATAAAAAGAAAAAATATGACATTATTTTTATGGATATAGATATGCCTTATATGAACGGAATTGTTGCGACAAAAGAGATTAAAGATATGATGCTTCTTAAATCACAAGCTCCTATTGTTGCCTTGACTGCTATGGCTATGGAAGGGGACAAAGAGATGCTTTTAAAAGAAGGTCTTGATGATTATCTTTCAAAACCGCTTACACGAGAAAAGTTAGAATATATTTTAGACAAATATCTTAAAATAACACATGAAAATGAATCTGTTTAATAACTATTAATATATTGCTATTAAACTTCTTCTTATCAATCTATAAGGAACTAAAATGAATAAAGTTACAATGTTATTATCTGCATTGCTATTGACGGGTTCAATCGTATCTGCAAAAACATTAGTTACAGTAAACGGAAAGGCAATTACACAACAAGATGTTGACACAGAGCTCATGAATGCGACACAGGGCCGATTTAACCAAGTGCCGGCTGACCGTCAAGCTGCATTTAGACAACAGGTTCTTCAACAACTTATAGGAAAAGAGTTAATTTATGACGATGCTAAAAAATCCGGTATTATTAATTCAAAAGAGTATAAAAGTGAGTATAAAAAACTTGAGCAGAGAATGAAAAAAGAACTTGCAATTCAGGTTTGGCAGAAAAAACTTCTTGATAGCATCAAAATTTCAAAAAAAGAGCTTAAAGATTACTATAACAAAAACAAAGAAGAGTTTAATGAAAAAGAGAGCGTGCATGCTCGTCATATTTTAGTAAAAACCGAAGATGAGGCAAAGAAAATTATAGCACAGTTAAAATCATTGAGTGGTGAAAAACTCAAAGAAAAATTTATAGAACTTGCGAAAAAAGAGTCAACTGGACCTAGCGGACCTAAAGGCGGAGATTTAGGATATTTTTCTAAAGGGCAAATGGTACCCGCTTTTAATGATAAAGTATTTTCTATGAAAAAAGGCGAAGTAACGTTACAACCTGTAAAAACACAATTTGGATATCATGTTATTTATGTAGAAGATAAAAAACCGTCAATGACTAGAAGTTTTGATGAAGTAAAAACATTTATTGAACAACGTCTAAAAATGGAAAAATTTAAAGCTGTAATGAAGAAAAAAATGGATGAACTCCAGAAAAAAGCAGCTATTAAATAGCATATGCAAAACTCTCCTATTTCTAAAATTATTTTAGAGGGACGGGAGTTTTTTGTCAAGCGGGATGATTTGATTGACCCCTGTCTCGCGGGTAACAAATACAGAAAGCTCTACACTCTTTTAAACACCCCAAACAATACCTATAATACCATTATATCTTATGGTGGTACACAGTCTAACGCAATGCTTGCACTTGCGGCAATGTGCCGAAAAAAGAAGTGGAAATTTATTTACTATACAAAAAAACTTTCTGCTACTCAAAAAAATGAGCATGAGGGTAATTATGCACATGCACTGAAATTAGGAATGCAGCACGTAGAGATAGAAAATGATTACTATAAAGAGTTTATTGCTTCTTTGCGTTTACATGTAAATGAGAAAACTGTACTTGTAGATCAGGGAGGTGCAGTACAAGAGGCAAAAAAAGGGCTCGAAGTTTTGGCGCAAGAGATACGTGAACAAAATACAGCTTTACATGTAACTGCATTGGCAACACCTTCCGGAACAGGGACAACGGCACTTTTTCTGGCTCTTGCTCTCCCTGAGTACAGAGTTTACACGACTCCCTGCATCGGGGACAGTGCTTATTTAAAAGAGCAAATGAATGCTCTGGCAGAAATTCCGAGCAATCTTATGATATTGGAACCGAAACAAAAGTATCATTTTGCTAAACCATATAAAGAGTTGTATGAAATATATAAGAGCTTACATGTAAAGGGCGTAGAATTTGACTTGCTCTATGCACCTGCAATGTGGCAGGCACTTTTGGAACAAACAAATGAAAAAATTATGTATATACACAGCGGAGGTGTGAGCGGTAACAAAAGTATGCTTGCCCGTTACAAGAAAAAAGGGCTTATATAAAAGTTACAATCTTCTCCAGTGGTTCTCTTTGTGGCTTATAATTATTGATTTTCGCATCTTCATCTGCATAGCCTAAAACTACACTGTATAAAAGTGCAAGATTATCAGGAACGTCTAAAACATCTGCGACAACTTTTCCAAATTCTGTTGTAGATCCTTGTGGACAAGAATCTACACCAAATTCCTGTGCGCTGAGCATAATACTTTGCATATAGGCACCGCAGTCAATTAGCGCACCCTGCGCACCGTCAATATTTGCTTTGTCCGTAAAAACGAAAAATACAGTTTTGGCACCAAACCATCTAAAGTTGTCTTTCCACATTTGTATTCTTGTTTCATTGTCTTTTCTGTCAACATTCATAAGCTTATAAAGCCCGGCACCGGTTACAATTCGACGTTTTTTATAAGGGTTAACCCACTTAACAGGGTAGTATTGGATAAACTGTTCATTTTCAATACCTGCGTCCATTTTTGCGATAATGGCATCTCCAATTTTTTTAAGAACTGTCTCATTCGAGACGGCATATGTTATCCAAGGCTGCATATTGGCACCGCTCGGTGTTTGTGCAGCAGCTTGAAGAATTTTTTCTTGAATTTCTTTAGGAACACTTTTATTTTGATATGCTCTCTTTGAAGAACGTTTTTTTAAAGCCTGTGTAACACTTAACATGAACAGTCCTGAATTTTTTACATATTATAATAAAAGCACAGTTATAAAGAGATAAAAATATTTATGAATTATTTTTGTTTAGATTTATTGACAAATAAAGATTCAAGCAGGTATAATTGATTTTGCTACTTTAGTTGCAAAATGGAACTCTGTAAGAGAGTATACTTTCACCATAAATATAAAAAAAGGATTGAGATATGAATAACATTTTTGAGAAATTAACACATAATATGACTGAGGCAATTGAGAGTGCGTTGTCTTTGGCATTACATAATAAAAATCAAGAAGTGACACCTATACACTTTTTATGGGCACTTCTGACTAACTCTGATTCGGTACTGAATCAAATGTTCAACAAGATGGGTGTTGACAAGGTTGCAATGGAACTTGATATAAAGAGTATGGCTGAAAAACTGCCAAAATCTTCAAGTGTCACAAAAGAGAACATTAAACTTTCTCATGATTTTGTAAGAACACTGGAAAACGGTATAGGTCTAATGACGAAAAACGGGGATGCATATTTAGCCGTTGATACCTATATATTGGCAAACTTAAATACGGAGCCATTTTCAAGTATTTTACCAAAATATATAGATGTGATGACACTTACAAAAGAGCTTGAAGCTGCACGCGGCGGAGCAAAAATTGATTCACAGACTGCTGATGAAACATTGGAATCACTCTCTAAATACGGAATTGATTTAACAAAAGAAGCGGCAGAAGGTAAGCTGCCTCCTGTGATTGGACGTGATGAAGAGATTGCAAGAACAATGCAGATTTTGATTCGTAAAACGAAAAACAATCCGATGCTTTTAGGAGAACCGGGTGTTGGTAAAACAGCACTTGTTGAAGGGCTTGCACAAAGAATTCAAAGCGGGAATGTTCCGACTTCTTTGCAAAACAAGCGTGTAATTGCACTTGATATGTCAGCACTTATTGCCGGTGCAAAATATCGTGGTGAGTTTGAAGACAGATTAAAAGCTGTTATAGATGAAGTAAAAGAGAATGGAAACATTATTCTTTTCATTGATGAAATTCATACGATTGTCGGTGCGGGTGCATCTGAGGGTTCAATGGATGCGGCAAACATTCTAAAACCTGCACTTGCTCGTGGGGAGTTGCATACTATTGGTGCAACGACACTTAAAGAG